>CAYOJD010000009.1:22231-54863 GCA_964404205.1 uncultured Prolixibacteraceae bacterium | reverse complement strand
CCTGATTTTTTTGGGTTATGTGGTATTGTACTGGATTTCGGTGCAACGTCCACCGATGCGCACGATGGGCGAAACCCGTTTGTGGTTCTCGTTGTTTATTTCGGTAATCGGGTATATTACGTTTAAAGTATGGCGCTACCAATATATTTATGCTTTTTACTTGTTGCTGGCAATTGTTTTTACTTTTATCAATATTTTAAAACCGGAGATTCACTCTAAGGCGCTGATGCCTGCGCTTCAGAGCTATTGGTTTATCCCGCATGTAACGGCCTATATCTTATCGTATGCCATGCTTGGGGCTGCCACAATTATGGCCATCATAATTCTTGTAAAGAAGGAGATTGACAACGAACGGTTGCTTCTTTCAATGGATAAAATGGTTTATATTGGTTTTGGTTTGATAATCTTGGGAATGCTAATGGGCGCTGTATGGGCCAAAGATGCCTGGGGGCATTACTGGTCATGGGATCCCAAAGAGACATGGGCCTTTATTACGGTTTGTGCCTATCTGATTTATATCCACTTACGATTGCAGCCGAACCGGGTTCAGCTGTCGGCCTGGATGTTGATATTGGCCTTTGTGCTGCTGATGGTTACCTGGAAAGGGGTAAACTACCTGCCATCGGCCCAAAACAGCATTCACATCTATTCCAAACAATAATCAGACGAAAAGCTTTTGCAAGGCTTTTAATCCGAGGCCCGGTTTATCGGCAAGGGTAACTTTGCCATCGATAACCTTAATCCCTTCGTACGGGTCGTTGCTGATTAACAGATTGCCGTCGAGGTCGGCCCACTGGCATACGGGCGACAATTGCGCAGCAGCCGAGATGGCACACGAGGTTTCGGTCATGCAACCAATCATCACCTTCATATCGAAAGATTGGGCCAGCTCAACCATTTTGTGGGCTTCGCGCATTCCGGTGCATTTCATCAACTTGATATTAATACCGGAATAGACGCCGTTGGCTTTGGCCACATCGGGTAGCCGCTGTACCGACTCATCGCCTATGGTGGGCAACGGACTCTGTTCGGTAAGCCAGGCCATATCGTCGATAGCAGTTTTGGGCATGGGCTGTTCAACAAAAACAACCCCTTTCTCCTGAAGCCAGTGAATCATTTCCAGTGCTTGTTCCTTGTTGGTCCAGCCCTGGTTGACATCGACGCAGAGTGGTACATTGGTTACCGAACGGATGGTTTCTATCATTTCACGATCGGTTTTCTGCCCCAGTTTGACTTTCAGAATTTTGTAAGGCGAAGCTTCGTTTACTTTCCGGCGCACCACTTCGGGTGTGTCGATTCCGATGGTAAAAGAGGTATTGGGCGTATCGGCGGGATCGAAGCCCCAAATCTTATACCAGGGTTGTTGCATGATTTTTCCTAACAGATCGTGTAGTGCAATGTCGACCGAAGCTTTGGCCGCACAGTTGCCTGAGGCCATCTTATCGACATACTCAAGAATCTCGTCGAGTTGAAAAGGATCATTGAACTGGTTTAAATTCAGCGATGAAAGAAACCGGGTGGCACTTTCGACACTCTCGCCCAGATAGGGGGGCATCGAGGCTTCGCCGTATCCGCGCAACCCGTCGAATTCGATGCAGGTGAGTACATCGGGGGTGTGGGTACGGGAGCTGTTAGCCAATGTGAAAGTGTGTTGCAACTTCAGATCGTAGGGGATAAATGTTAACTGTAACCCTTTTTGAGGTTGATTTTTTTTGATCATTGATGCGAATATTGATTCGATTCCGGCAACACCGGCGAGCGCAGTAAGCCCCGATGTGCGGATGAAGTGGCGTCGGTTTTGTTTCATTTGTAAAGAATAAGCGCTTGTTGAATGTCAATGGTACTTGTTATGCGAATGTCGGCAATTTAATTCACTTATTGTAACGAATGGTACCAGGGGTGATCTTTAACCAAGGTAATCCCATCGGTATTCAGATAACCCAAAATCCGGGAGGTGGCAACCAGGCTTTTCCTGTCGGTAATATTGAAGCCGGGTGTTCCCGGTGCTATGCTGTTGATGCGCACCAAACCTGAAGCATGAATATAGTTTCCGTTACCGATATACATTCCCACATGGGTTACCCGCTGGGGGTTTCGGCCAAAGAAAAGGAGGTCGCCCGGTTGCAGATTGCTTATCTCGCTGGCATCGGGATGGCCGCCATAGCGGGCTTGTTGCGATGCATCGCGGGCCAGAATGACCCCTTGTGCAAACCACGAAGTTTTGGTTAAGCCGGAGCAGTCGACCGCTTTCGGCGAGGTTCCGCCCCAAAGGTAGGGTAGCCCCATCAAACTTTTGGCCATTGCAATGGCATTGGAAGCCGTTGGAATTTGATTGCTCCATGTTTCCCATGGTTGGCAATCCTTTTTCCTGACCCAGCCCTGACGGCCATCAGGAAGTTTGATGTGAAGAAATCCATTCTGTTCGCCGACAACTTCGAGTATGTTGTCGAGCACTAAATCGGTCACGATTTCACTTTTCGCATTACTTTCTTTGACCACATGGCCATTCAGGCGAATAAAAATCCAGCGATCAGATCTTTTCCATGCCTCCATTTCTGTGGCACTCAATCTTTCCAGAGCCAGGCCTTCCATCCAGCCAATATAGTTATCGGGAGTTTGCACCCTGTACCATCCATCTTTATATTCAAGGACTTTCACGGGGGTTCCCATCAATGCCTGAGTCGCCATTTCGGCAGCATGGTCGGGCTGGGTGCGTAGGTTTGAAACTGAAAGGGTTGTCAAAGCCCAGATCTTTTCGCCCATCGAGGGTTCGGGAAGCAGCCGGATAGAATCGGCAATGGTTATCCCGTTGGTGGTAAACCATTTCCCGATGCTGTCTTTTGCGTTTTGAAGATCTGTATTTCCCTTCAGGCAGTAGCTTTCTTTTGTGCCAAAAACTTCCACTTCCAGAATTGCAGTCCGTTTGTCGGGCGCCAACTCTTTTTGCAGCAACCGGAAGGCGGGTAACCATTCAGGATCTGCGGCAGATTGGGCCATAGCCTGGGATGCAGATATTTCAATCCAAAACAAGAGAAGTAAAAAGATAAAGGGGGATTGTTTTACGGCGCTCATATCTTTAAAAATTGTTGCACTTTTTTATTTATTTGAATTGAAGCGAAATAATTTTACCGTCGAGCGAGGTGGCCAATACGCATTTTTTGCCAAACGGCGTAATCCCGTTAATCAAGGCATTGGTCAGTTTGTATCGCCATACAATTTCATGTGAGGTTTGATTGATGGCAATCATTTCGCCGGTAGCGGTTGGGACAAAAAGATATTTTGGGTTGGAGGTAATGGGCGAGGGTCCAATTTCGTAGCCCAGATTTGCGTCGCATTCCCATACCAATTTTTGTTCGTTGCCCGATGTGCTAAATGCCATTACCTTTCCTTCGGTCATATTTTTGATGAAAACCAGCGCTTTGTCAGGTGAAATGCCTATGGATTCGCGGCACGAATAGCTACCCGAATCCCACACTTCGGTACCTGTTCGGGCATCCAGGGCGGTCATTCTCCTGTCGGGTGCCACAATAAATATCTTTCCGTGAGCGGCAACCGGCCATACGGCGGCGGGCGACAACATCCGGTTATTGTGCTTCTGTCGCTGCCAAACCAGGGTTCCTGTTTGGGCATTTAGCGCGTAGAATGTGTTTCCCCACGAACCAAAAAAGAGCTGATTATTTTCGATTAACGGCTTCGATTCGACAAAGTTTCTGACACTGTCGAATTGCCAAATGAGCTGGCCATTTGCGAGGTTTATGGCTCTAAACTTTCCTTCGGATGAACCGATGTATACGATTCCATTGTCAATGGCGGGCGATGCTACGCTGGGTTTTCCGGTCTCGAATTTCCATATCGGTTGGCCCGATTTCAGCGAAAGCGAATAGATATTTCCGTCGGTCGATGCGCAAACGACTGCCCCATTGCTAATTGCCGGAGTTGAATAGATTTTGCCACCGGTGGCAAAGCGCCACAATGTTTTGCCTGTTTTGGCTGAAAGGGCAACAACCTCACCTTTGGTATTGGCAAAAATAGCTCTATTCTTTTCAGTAGTAATGGCGGTACCTACATCGCTTTTTTCCTCTACCAGCCAGTTAATTTTTATGTTGTTATATTTTTGGTTGACTGAAAAGTCGGGACGTTTCCAGTTGGTTGTGTCAGCATCGGCTTTTTTTCGATGAAGCGGCAGTTTGCACCATGGTTGAGCGGTTTTCTGTCCCGGGTTTCGTTCTGCAAAAGTAATACTGTCGGCTGTGACGGTGACCCAATTGTAACCGCCAATAGCTTCTTTGGCTCTCAGGTTCGAACGGCCCATCACGCCCGGAATGCCTTCGAAATTGAAAAGTTTGTTGTTGTGTCCGTGGCCCAAAAGGGTGAGTTGTATGTTTCGGGTTTTCAGCAAGTCGGTTACTTCGTACCAGTTGGCCAGCGATTCGTCGAGCGGATAGTGGTTGATAAAAATGATAGGCTGATTGGGGTTTTTCATTCCCGAAAGGATGGAATCGAGATAGACTATCTGTTCACGAGGGACAAGTCCCGGGGCCATTCGCATGTTGGGGCCGCTGGCTGTTCCGATAAAGAGTATCCCATTTTTTTCGAAGGTAAAGCCTTCGCTCCCAAAGATTCTGACGAAGTCGTTGCAACCGCTTTCCGACCATTTGGCATCGTGGTTTCCCGGCACAACATAATAGGGCATTTTCAAATGCGATAGAATCTCTTTGGCCTGATAAAGTTCTGTAGCCGAGCCAAATTCGGTTACATCGCCTGCCAGTATTACAAAATCGATATCGGGTTGTTGGTTCAGGTCATCGACCGTTCTTTGCAGATCTTCTGCCCCGGTACTCCCTCCAACATGTGTGTCGGCAATATGGGCAAATTGGAATGTTTGGGCCTGTAAATTCCAGGTTATCAGACAAAAGATTAAGAGGATTGTTTTTTTCATTGTTCCTGAATTTAACCGCACTGGAATGGAAAAGAGGCTGCAACATTATCTGCAGCAGCCTCTTGTACAGTTGATCGTCTATTCTGGTTACCAGCCGGGTGTCTGGGTAAGGGTATAACCTTTATCGAGATACTGGCTAATTTGGGTGTTCCCAATTGGTGCCAAATAGTTTTTGTCGGTGAAAGCATCGCGGTCCGAAATGTTTTCAGGAATATAGTATCCCACCATTTCGGTTTTGTTGGTCCCGTTGAAGGTAACCACTGTCCCGTCGGCTTTCTTCACCTTTAGTTTGTTTACTTTGGCCGTGCCGGTTACCCATGCCGGAAGTTCGGTTGGGAAATCGACCCATGGACCAAGCAGAATGTCGGGGTTGGTTGCACCCTGCATATAATTGAGCTTTTTCCAACGTTTAAGGTCGAGCAGACGGCTATGTTCGAATACGAATTCCATGCGGCGTTCGCGACGGATTTCCCAAATCAATGCTGAAACATCAGTGTCACGGTCGGGGTCGTCCGGAAGTGAGGCCAGCGACAGGGCTGCACTTTTCTTGATACCCTTAGCGATGGCTGTGGCATCAAGGGGGCGATTGCGGATGGCGTTGATTGATGCATCGATGTCGGCTTGTGTAACTGCCGTTCCACCCATCGTGGCCAATTCAGCCTTTGCTTCTATCCAGTTCAAAACGACTTCGGCCAACCGGATTACCGGAGCATCATTGGTATTGGTATTGGATGAATAGATGGCCGGATAGGTCTTGCCATAATAGGTTGGGCCAACACGGTCGATAAACTTGCAGGCATATAACAACGTATTCGATTCAATTTTAGCGGCATCCCAGAAGGTGGCTTCGAAACGGGGGTCGCGGGTGGCTACCATGTTTTTGATGTCAAGTTTGCCGGCATTGGCTACAGTGGAAAGTTTGTAAGGCTTGCCATCGTTGCAAATAAATGCCTTGGCCAGACTGAGGTTGGGTGCCGGGCTTTGACTCTCTGTGGTGTTCGAATAAGAGGCGATGTGATGGGTAACCGACAGGGTTGCATCATAAACACGATACATGATTACCTCTTTGTTGGCCGACAAACTTTCGGACCCAAATAGTGAGCGAAAATCGCTGGTAAAAGAATATTTATTTGATTTCATTACCAGGTCAGCCGCGCGAACAGCCAATTCGAGATATTTTTTCGCTTTCTCGGTGTTGTTCAACTGGTATTTTTGCCAGGTCCCTTCGAAAAGCATTAATCGCGAAATAAATGAAGCGGCTATGTACCGGTTCAGATACTGGGCATCACCGTCAATTAGGCGCATGTTATCGAGAACATATACAAAATCGTCGTAAACTTTATCCATTACCATGGTCCGATCGTCGCGATCTTTATACATCAAATCCCAGTCTGTATCGGTGAGCACCTTATCGTAATAAGGAATATTGCCGAAAACGCTGGTCAAACGGCTGTATTCGTAACCGCGGAAGAACCGGGCTACGGCGCTCCAGTGTTTATAGGCATCATCTGAAAGGTATTGGCCTTTCATCTTTTCGATACGTTCCAAGAATAGGTTCGACTTGCGAGCGTAGGCAAAGTTCCATGATGGTCCTGCATATTGGGTCAACCAGGCAACTGTTTCGCTGGTTGAAGCCCTCGATTCGGGAGCCTGGGTTTCGAAACTCGATTGTTTACCGGTAGAGGTAAAGTCGTCGGCAAAATAGTATCCGCGCAATGGGGCATATTCTACACCCCAGGTGGAGCTGTATCCAACAAAATAGTTGGCATAGAATCCGTTGGCAAAGAGTCGGACGGGGTTTTCACTAGTCCAGTAAGTTTCATCGGTGCCCGTTGTCAACGGAGGCCTGTCGAGAAACGAATCGCAACCGGTAAAGAGGAGCGCAATGGCTGCCAAAAGTGATAATATGATCTTTTTCATTGTTGTGTCGTTTTTAGAAGTTCAACTGTAAACCGATTGAAGCACTCTTGAAAGTTGGTACACCCACGCCGGTACGGCCCGAGTTATAGTTATCACTGTTCCACAGTGAGAATCCTGAAATGGCTTCCGGATCGATGGGCAGATCTCTTAGCTTGTCGAAAGTAAAGAAGTTTTCAAGTGATGCGTAGACGCGCAGTTTGCTTATGTTTACCCGATTGACGAGTTGATAAGGCAGCGTATAACCTACCGTGATGTTCTTGATGCGCAGGTACGACATGTCGAGCAGATAGCGCGACTGAACCTGCATATTCAACGTTGTGCTGCTTCCTGCCATGTTGTAAGGCGCAGGATAGAAAGCATCGGTACGGTCTTCTCTCCAGAAATTACCGGCAATTGCTTGTGGCATGGCACCATCAGAGGAGTTGAAACCCGGAATAGCCAGGAAGCCTTCGCCCCAGATATCGCGTTTGCCAAGGCCTTGGAAGAAGATTGAGGCATCAAACCCTTTGTAATCGGCACCCAAACGCAAGCTGTATTCGTAACGTGGGGTAGAGTTCCCAATCACTTTTAAATCGCCATAGTCGGGCTCACCTTCCGCGTTTTTGAGCAAACGGTTGCCAGCATTAATCACGCCATCGCCATTAAGGTCTTTGAACTTTACATCGCCGGGCATGAATTTAAAGTTGCCTGCTTGCAGTTTGCCTTGCGTAGCAGCATTGGGATCGGCCAACTGGTATACATCGAAGTTGTCGCTCGATTTTACAAGGATTAACTTGCCATCTTGTCCATAGGCAAAATCACTTTTTTGATAAAGACGATCGGTTTCGTAACCCCAGATTTCGCCGTAAGTTTTGCCCTGATACCAACTGTCAATGCTTTTGGTATCGCCGTAATCATAAATTTTGGTTACCGCGTCAGAAATTGATGCAACGATATTAATTCCCAAACCGTTTTTAAAGCGGTGGGTATAGTCAACCTGGAATTCGTAGCCGCGGGTTTGGGCGTTGCCAAAGTTACCTTGCGGTGCACCAACGCCAAAAGTTGTCGGGAATCCTTCGGATGGAACAATCATGTTGCGGGTGTCGCGCTGGTACCAGTCGAAAGTAAAGCCCAATTGACTGTCGAAGAAACGGCCATCAATACCGATATCGAATGTCGAGATATTTTGCCAGGATATATCTGAAAGTACGGAGGGAGGCGTTGAGAATTGATACGTTTTCGCCCCACCAATAATCCAACTGGTTTGTGACCCCTTCAATTCAGGTATATAGAGGTTGTTGTTTACGGTTTGGTCGCCAATATTACCCCAGGAGGCACGCAATTTCAATGCTGAAAGGGAAGGTTTGGCCCATTCCATCCAACTCTCTTCGTTGATACGCCATCCAGCCGAGAATGAAGGGAACCAGCGCCATTGCAAGTCAGTTGGGAATTTGGATGTACCGTCGTAACGAAGGTTGGCTTCCAACAGATATTTCTCTTTGTAGTCGTAGTTGATACGGCCAAAGAAACCCAATTGCGATTCCCAGCTTTCGCTGCCACCGGCGGTTTGTGTGCCGTAGGCAAGGTCAAATTGTGGGTTGTTGTAATCGACCAACTGAGTAACCTGAGACCAGTTGGACGCACTTTCGATGGCTACACGGTTCAAGCCTAACATGGCTTTAAACTTGTGGCTGTCGTTGATCAGCAGGTCGTAAGTGGTATTTAAATTGATATTGCTCCACTGCGTATTGCGCGAAATGCGGTAAACATGGTCGGGATTAGCACCCAATGCGGTATAGTTGTTCATCGAAAGCTGATAGGCAGCCATCGCTCCTGTATCGGTTGAGTTAACAACTTCACCGGCATCGTTTACATAGATCCGCTGTCCGCTGGCATCATTTTTTGGAACAGCAGCAGTCCACGAGTTGCGTGCAGTAAAACTGGTCCCGGGGCGTTTGTTGAAATATTCTTCATTCGAGTGGGTGTAATCGAAGTTGATATTCCAGTCTTTCAGTGGGGTAATAGTTACACCACCGTTCATACTGGTGTAGTTGGTTACCATCGATGCTGTATTGGCTGCACCCATTTCGTAAGCAGGGCTGCGAACCGGATCCCCGTCTTCGGTAGTCATTGGGTAGGTGGTTGCCCAACGATAGATATAGAGCCATGGGTCGGCAGTGGTTGAGTTGGTCGCATAGCCATATCGCTTATCGCGTTTAGAGTAGAGCATCCCACCATATACCTTTAGCCAACTGTTTATTTCAGTACCAACGCGTACCGAGCCGTTGTACCGTCTGAAGTCGTCGATTTTGGCCGGTTTAATAAGTCCGGTCTGGTCGAGATAGCCCATACTGACCGAATAGTCGGTTTTACCGCTTTTACCGTTTACCGACAGGTTGTGGGTTTGGGTAGGCGTCCACTCTTTTACCATGTAGTCGTACGGATCGTACATTCGCAAACCAATTTTGTTGTTGTTGGCATCGACATACCAGTCGCGGCCATATACCATTGGGTCGTTGGGTTTTACTTTGTCAGCCCAGTTTTCTTGCCAAAGTTTGGCTTTTTCATAACCTTCGCGGGTTACCATCCAGAAGGCTCCGGCACGGGTAGCGCCTACCCTTTCGAAGGCCGAAAGGGTATATTCCATCGCATCGATGGTTCCCATCTCCATTTTCTTAGAGATATTTTGCCACGAGAAGTTGGTCGAGTACGATACGTTTACGCTCTCTTTGGTCGCCCCACGTTTGGTTTTGATCAAGATTACACCGAAAGCACCCTTCGAACCATAGATTGATGTCGAGGCTGCATCTTTCAATATCGAGATGGACTCAATGTCGTCAGGGTTCAGCATCTGGATCGATGGGATTTCAACATTGTCCATCAGGATTAGCGGAGCGGAGCTTCCCTGGAAAGAACCAAACTGTCCGCGAATACGCAACAGCGGGTCGGAACCGATTTCGCCACTGGGGATTCGGACATTCAAGCCCGGAGTAACCCCCTGTAAACCACGGCCAACGTCGGCAATCGGACGGGCTTCCAGCGTTTTTGTATCAACCGTGGAAACTGCACCGGTCAGGTTGGCCTTTTTCTGGCTACCATATCCTACGGCCACAATCTCGTCAAGCTGTTTTGAACTGGACTCTAGGTTTACGGCAAAAGAAGTCTGTCTGCCCACTAGTAACTCCTGAGTGCTCATCCCGATATACGAAATAACGAGAGAAGCTCCCTCATTGACCGAAAGGGCGAATTTCCCGTCAATATCGGTTACTGTTCCGTTGGTTGTCCCTTTTTCAAGAACAGTTACCCCCGGAAGTAATTCATTGGTCGATTTGTCGCGGATAATCCCCGAAACCGACCTCTTCTGTGCCATTGCCATCGTAACCAGCAAGCACATTGTAAGAAGTAATGCTACCGTTTTTTTCATAATCAATTGGTTAAAATTTTGATCTGAATTGATTTAACTCATCTTGGGTTTTATTTATAATATTTAGTAAAATATCCTTAACCGGGGGATAAAAATTGCAGCCTATGTTCATTACAAATGGAGCTTAAGCCGCACTTTATCTTGCTACTAAAGTAAGAATAAATTTCAATCGGAATGTATTTTTGTAAGATATAATACCAATTTATTTTAACAAAAAATTATACATCTTTAATGTTTTTATAGATAGAGCTTTACGGACTGTAGTATGGTAAATTTTTTATCATATAAAATTACATGACACTAGATTTTGGTTACTTGTAGAGCAAATATTTAAGCCTAAGTTGTTTATATTCGCTGAGGGCTGGTTCCCACGATTCCCGTATCTCTGCTTCTGTTGTGCCTGCTATGATTTGTTCGCGCAGTGCGCTGGTGCCAGCCAGTTTATCGAAATTGCCAATTTGTTTGCTTTGCTTCGAATCAAAGAACTTTTCCTTGTCGGGATAGGCTTTGTAGAGTTCGATGAGCCATTTGAGATTGATTTTTCCCGTCTCGCGTAACAAATTACGGTTGTAGTTGCGAAGATCGATCCCGTAGCAGGCTTTGTCCTGGTGAAGCGGTGTTTCGGCCATTCCCTTCATGCTTACCGGCGTGAAACTGAAACTGTATTTTCCTTTTAAATCGGGATTGCCCAAAACGGTGAAGGGGAATTGGGTGCCTCGTCCCTGACTGATAATGGTTCCTTCGAAAAGGCATACCGACGGGTAAAGCAAAACCGACTGTTGTGTATTCAAATTGGGCGATGGTGCAACCGGCAATGTATAAGCCATATTGTGCGTATAATTGGCCACCGTAATCACGGTAAAATTGCACTGTACACCGTTGGACAGCCACTTTTCCCCGTTATACATTCCGGCTAATTCGCCAATGGTCATGCCGTGGGCTATGGGAATGGGAAATTGTCCGATGCCCGATTTTAGTTCCATATTGAGAATAGGGCCATCGACAAGATAGCCATTGGGATTAGGCCTGTCGAGGATCAACAATTCTCGGTTGTTTTCAGCGCAAGCCTCCATAACCTTCGCCAGCAGATTGATATAGGTGTAAAATCGTGCGCCGACATCCTGAATATCAAATATTACCAAATCGACATTGGCCAGATCTGTTTTCGATGGTTTGCTTTTCTTCCCGTAAAGCGATATTTCGGGAATTCCGGTCTTGGCATCGATACTGTCGCCAACTACTGCACCGGCACTGGCCGTTCCGCGAAAACCATGTTCCGGTCCAAAGATCTTGACAATATTTACGCCAAGCGATTTCAGCGAATCGACCAATAATGTTTTGCCAATAACTGATGTTTGGTTGGCTACAATGGCAATCTGTTTCCCTTTCAGTATAGGCAGATATTTTTCAGTCTGTTCAGCGCCTGTCTTAATATTGGATTGATTTTCGTCCATGTTGGCATGCACGCTCATTACTGCTAAAACCAGAATCGTGGCAACTAATAATTGAACTTTTTTCATGTCGGAGGTTAATGGTTACTTATAAAGGTAATACTTTTTTGATAATTGGCGGAACGCAGTTTCATCTTTTCGCCAGTAAGGCAAAATATCAGCGGCTTTCATATTTTTTGAAAGTAAAACCCTTATCTGGTCTGAACCACAAACCTTGTCAAACATACCAAACCTATTCTCCGACTCTGGGCCGAAACATATCTTTTCAGGATAAAGTTCGGCCATTGCCTGCATTACCCAAAACTGAATCTCGGTGAGACGTACACGGGCATAATCGGTAATATAATATTGTACCCCCGAATAGGCTTTCCCCTGGCCAACGGCGTAAAATGGTTTCAGATAGATGGGGCGAAAAAGTACGCCTGGTAAACGGAGCGCATTGAGTTTTGTTGTAAGCAATTGTGCATCGATAGAATCTTTGGCAAAGAGTTGAAACGGGAGGGTATACCCCACACCTATCGACATGAAATTGAGCTCGCCCAAAATTCCGGAAGCAGCGTAATGGAATGCCGAGTTGGCTTGCGGAACATGCGGCGATGTAAGGACCCAGGGCAGTCCGGTCTGTTCGAATGTCATACTACGTTTCCATCCTTTGGCAGGGATGACAGTTAGCTTGCACTGTTTTTGCAGCATCTGTTCACCATTGAGCATTTGAGCCAGTTCGCCGCACGTTAAGCCGTAGAGATAAGGAATCTTGAACTGGCTTACAAACGAAATAAAGCCATCCTCAGTAAGATTGCCTTCGATTTTGGTTCCCGAAACCGGGTTGGGCCTGTCCAATACCATAAACTCGATATTGTGTTCGGCGGCCGCTTCCATTGCCAGCCCCATTGTGCTGATGTAGGTATACGACCGACAACCAATATCCTGAATATCATATACCAGGATGTCGACATCTTTCAGCATCTCGGCGGTAGGTTTACGGGTTTTGCCATAGAGTGAATAAACAGGAACCCCGGTGGCTTTGTCGATTGCCGTTTCAACATGGTCGCCGGCGTGAATATCGCCACGGACACCATGCTCAGGACCGTAGAGCGCAACCAGCTTTACCCCAGGGGCTTCGTTCAGGATATCGATGGTCGGTTTAAGCTGTGCATCAACCCCGGTTGGATTGGTAATTAGTCCCACCCGTTTGCCTTGAAGCGACTTAAAACCATTGTCGCGAAGGACCTCAATTCCCGTTTTAACTTTGGGCGAGGCCATTAAGCCAAGGGTTGCAAGCAGTAAAATGGTCAATAGTGTTGATTTGAGATTCATCGTTCGATATGATTGGTTAATTGAATTTTATGCTTTTATAAATGGCCGATAAGATTGCTGTTCTGACATTCAGGTCGCTAATAAGATTATTTTCACGCGTAGGAAAAACCCGGTTCGACAGGAAGATATAAAGCAATTCTTCTTTGGGGTCAATCCAAACAAATGTGCCGGTGAAACCGGAATGACCAAAACTCCCGGCACTTACTTCCTTGCAGGGATAGCTTTCGGCATCCGTTTTTAGCTGATTGTCAATCAGTGGTTTGTCGAAGATGATACCTCTGCGGTTTCCACTTTCGGGGAATTGCGATTGGGTAAACACTTTCATTGTTGCTTCGCTCACATAACGTTTGCCGCCATACTCTCCCATTTGAAGGTACATCTGCATCAGTTTAGCCAGATCGTTGGCGTTGGCAAAAAGACCGGCATTCCCTGAAATCCCACCCATAACTGCTGCCGACTCATCGTGTACACTTCCCTGAATCTGCTGAAAACGATAATAGTTATCCAGCTCGGTTGGTGCAATCCGCTCTTTCTGAAATTTATCGAGTGGTTTGTATGTCAGGGTTGTTGCGCCAAGAGGTCGGTAGAAATTGTCGTCGAGATATTTTACAAAATTAACTTGAGCGCTTTTTTCAACAATTTTGGGCGTGATAACCAGCGGAAGATCACTGTAGACATATTTACCGCGGCTCTTCAGCGGCGTTTTTCTGATTTGGCGATTGACCGTTTGGGTAAACCGCTTTTTTAGCCAGATATTGGGTGCAACATAAAGGGTGTGACGACCATCTTTTTCAGTGCGGTACCATTTGGCCGACAGCTTGCCATCTTGTAAAGTCCTTTTCCAAAAGCCAATAAATGGCACCAAACCTGACTGATGGGCATACAACTCCCGAAGTGTGATGTCCGATTTATCCGATGGATGAAAAAACCTTTTACGCCATTCCGGATAGTAGTCTGCCACCGGGCGGTCGAGGTCTATTTTCCCTTCATCGTATAGTTTCAGGATCCCCGGGGCACCGCCACTAATTTTTGTAACCGACGCCAGATCGTATAAATCGTCGACCGAAGCGGGTGTTGTATGTTCAAAGGTTTGATAACCATAAGCTTTTCTGAAAATTATCATTCCCTTACGGGCGACCAACACATTACATCCCGGAAAGGCTTTCTTTTCGAGCGCATGGCCAACAATCGAATCGATGCGGTGGCTAAATTGCTTACCATTGAGACCAGCTTCTTCGGGAATGCTATATTTCAATCGAATTGGATCGGAAGTTTCAATTCCTTCGCCTGCGCTGAATTGCTTGCCCAAACCTGTTGCAAGCTTACCTTTTGCGGCAACCCCTCCGAAAATAATTTCGGCTGCCACTTGCTGTGCATATAAATCATCATTTTCGCTATATAACAAAAATGATTCATTGTCATTTGAATCAATATGCTGAAAATTGCTGGCTTTGCCCAGCACGACCAAACCCGTTTTGCTCCCGGCAGGAATGGTGCTTTGTACCATTTCCCATTCATCCTGTGTCTGTACGACTGCAATGATAAAGCGATATGGTTTTAGTTGCAAGGCCGATTGACCGGCTTTAACCTGAAACGTATCCACTTTCATATAGTTGTTCAGCATTTTTCCGAATGTGCCAAAATTGCTGCCGGATGGCCATATTGCCGCAACATGCAGCGTATCGAGCTGTACGAACGGTATTATTTGGCCATGATTGGAAAGCAGTACAAATGAATTTTCTATTTGTTCCCGGTAGGATAAATCGTTTTCCTGCGCCGCTGTACGAAATATGCCAACGGCTATTAATGCGACCAATAAACCAAGTCTGAACAACCCATTCATTATCAATTTATTTTGATGGAGATTGCTATCCGATGTTGTTAGTTTTCTTTCTTTTTGATTCCAAATTCTGGCTTCACTTTCACAAAAAGTACCGGAATAACTGCCGGAATCATACAGAGCATAATCCATACGAAGAAATATTTGTAGCCAATTATCTCTTGCAGCCAGCCCGAAAACATTCCCGGAATCATCATCCCAAGTGCCATAAAGCCGGTGGCAATGGCAAAGTGGGCTGTTTTGTGCTCACCTTCAGAAATATAAATCATGTATAACATATAAGCAGTAAAGCCAAAACCATAGCTGAACTGTTCGATTGCTGCACATAAACCAATAATTAGCTGGTTTTCAGGTTGGAAATAAGCCAGATAGACATAAGCCATGTGAGGTAGATTAATGGCCATTACCATCCACCATAACCAGAATTTCAACCCTTTGCGCGATGCGGCAATTCCACCCAGGATTCCGCCTGCTGTAAGCGACAGGATCCCGAAAGTCCCGTAGAGCAGACCAACATCACCTGTCGTAAGGCCAAGGCCGCCCACAGCCCGCGAGTCAAGCATAAACGGAGAGGCCATTTTTACCAGCTGAGCTTCGCCGAAACGATATAACAGTAAGAATGAAAGTACGATACCAATATCTTTTCTGCGGAAAAACGAACCGAAAGTCTCGAAAAAATCTTTGAAGAGATTTCCTTGCTGACGTTCGGCTTGTTTGTCGGTGAGCGGATAAGGAAGGATAAACCGATGGTAAAAGAAGAAGATAACGAACAACCCGGCCAAAATCAGGAAAGTAATACTCCAGGCCAGATGGATATTCCCGGATGTTCCTTTAAAAGTGGCCTGCGACGCTCGGTTCAACTTGTGGTCGACTTGAAAAAGCAGATAGGCAGGTTTGTCCCAGTTGGTGTTGTTAAATGTGAATCGCTCTCCTTCAATTAATTTAATGCTGTTATCGCCATTGCTGAACTTCGTATTGAGCACCATCTCTTTCCCTTTCTGGGGCGGAGAACTTAATCTGATGGCGACCACAGTCACATTTCCGGTCAAGCTTTTGGCATCTGCAACCGGCTTCTCGCTTTGAAAATGCTTTTTTAGAAAAACTGTCAGCGGTTCCGAAACGTAGTTTGACCATAACGAACCTTTCTCTTTGTTCTGTTTTGACGATTGTCCGGCATTACTATGGTGAACGAAGCCATTGGTTTGATTATGATTTGAAATAAACCGTCGTATTGAGTCGAGCCTCTCAACAGCAATATTTTCGGTCGAGACCTGTACCTGTTGGGGTAAAGTCATAAAGTAACTTTTCCCGTCTGACTCGTCATTTGACAATCTATTCTCTGGAATTACAACAGATTGCGAATAAGCTGGATTGGCATCTACGGTTATCTCTATCGGTTTTAATCCGGTGGATGTTTCAAAAAAACCGGCAAGAATAATCAGTAATCCCTGTCCGGTAATCATCGCTATCCGGTAGAAAGTGCTTCGGATGCCAACAAAATAGGCTTGCTGGTGTTCCTGCAAACCAAGCATATAGAATCCGTCAGCAGCAATGTCGTGCGTGGCAGAGCTGAAAGCCAGTAACCAAAGGAAGATCAGCGTAATTTTGAAGAACCCGGGCAATGGGATGGCCAGCGCTACACCGCCCAGCCCGGCACCAATAACCAATTGCATCACCACAATCCACCATCTTTTGGTTTTGAGCAGATCGACAATTGGGCTCCAGAGCGGCTTGATTACCCACGGTAGGTATAACCAGCTGGTATAAAGGGCTATATCGGCATTTGAAATGCCAAGTCGTTTAAACATAATCACAGCAACGGTCATGGCAACGACATAGGGAATACCCTCTGCAAAGTAGAGCGACGGTATCCATAACCAGGGATTTCGGGTGGTGGGTTTCATTTTTTTATTCGTTTTTTGCGAAAACTAACGTCTGGCAACCGCTTGAATTCCTTAATTTTATATAATAGTTTGTCTTCTTTCGCTGTTAATATATCTTTTGAAGTCCGGCTCCAACGAAATAATGGTGCAAAATTTGGTCAAAGCGATAACCTTTTTCTCCCATCATGGCAGCCCCAATCTGGCAAAGGCCCACACCATGGCCCCAGCCGGCTCCGGTTAACACAAATTCGCCGGGAATGCCATCAACAATATCTTTTTTATCAACCACAAAGGCCGAACTGTAGAGATGTGACTCGGAAAGGGTCTTTCTGATTTCCAGCTCTTTGCCAATTGTCAGTGTTCGCTTCGAACCAACGATTTTTAGTTGCATCAATCGCCCCGATTTTCCGCGTTGAAGGGGAACCAAATCGATGATTTGTCCGAAGTCGCGACCACTCTTTCGGGCAATTAATTCTGCAATAACGTCCTGGGTGTAAATTACTTTCCAACGGTAAAAATCTTTGGTTTCCTGATCATAATCGTTTAATACCTGCGAAAGCACTTTTTTGTCGGTCGTGTTGCAGAAGGCTTCCGGTGCGTTACGTATCCAGCAGTCGGCTGCTTTTTCATTCGTCAAATCACGATCCCAATTTCCATTGTTGCCATCGTTATCGTTAATGGCTTGCAAATAGGGATGCTGAACCGGTTCCCATACATTTTCGAAAGTCTCGGCAATCCCTCCGCAACTTTTCGAAAAACGGGCATCACAAATTTTTCCGTCGTACATCAAAACCATTCCTAAAGTCTCGCGGATAGCTTCCTCGACAAGCAGACTGGTTTGGCGTGTGATACCCTGATAACGCTGACAGTGATCGTCGGCACAAACATCAAAATGACGATGATCTTCACGGTCGTACCAGCGAATGTATTGTGTATCTGACTCAAATACTGGATTATATTGTGCTTTCGATGCTTTCAGCTCGTTCCCCTTCACTACCTGGGCCAGTAACCACGAACGCGAAATAACCGCATGCGCTTTCAGTAGTTCAATGCTGCTGGTCGCGCTCATTTCCGAAGAAATTACGCTGACAAGGTAATCTTCGAGCGGCAACAAGTTGATAGCCGTCAGTTTTTCATCTTCCGAAATCACCTGTAGCGAACCTTTAAATCGTTGGTTTTCCTTTCTTTCCCAATGAAATTTTATACCAATGGTCACATCGAGCAAATCGAATGAGGCCGTTTCGTAATTCTCAGGTTTGAATATAATGTCTTGATTTATAATTTTTTCATCATCAAGAAAGAAATCTCCGGAACGGTATTGTATCTGGTGTTCGCCTGAGAAAATTTTACCGGTAGGCCCGAAAATATAGTTCCCGTTCAGCACAAACCTGATTTGGGGTTCGTACATGATGCCGATTTTTAGTGTGGGTTGAGTCATCTGGTTAAAAGCTAAAAAGTTAAAAATGATGATTTCGATTAACGTGATTTTCAAATCGCCCTTTCCAGGACTGGATAGGCCGGATCGTTGAAGCCGAATTTGCGGTAAAGCGATTCGCCATCGTTCGAGGTATGAAGTGCAACTTTGCTGATATTCATAATTTTGGCCTCAGCCAACAGCGATTCAAGAATCATCGATGAAATTCCTTTTCGCCTTTCTTCCGGCAGGGTGTACATATTCAGAATATCTCCTTCGAGGTACGACGACTTGTTAAAATCGCCCGGAACCCGTTTGATGATCATGGCTCCGAAAGCCACAGCTTTTCCCTCTTTTTCAGCCATTAAGGCAAAAAAACGTCCGGCAGCCATCTCGCTTTTGAAGAAATATTCAAGCTCGGCAGCGAGTTGATAGCGGTAAGCTTCATCGCGGTCGCCCTGTAATTCTGCCAGATAATCAATTCTGTAGCGCGTCATGACGGCGATATCGCCGATGCCAACTTTTCGGATAACGACTGCCGGTTTATTCATCTGTCAAAATTTCAATTCGTTGGAAATCGATTCTTTTAATTGTTCAAAATTGACTTTGTCCAATGTAACCTGTCCAAAGATATCAGCAATATCGGCAGCGGTGATTTTGTCAAAATCTTCCTTGCGCGGGGTGATGAAAACACCGCCAAAATCGACCGATGCCGGGCTGAGCAAAATTTGCGCACCGCCTTCGGCAAAAAATTGTGACGGGCGGTGTAACTTGCGGGGAAAGAGATGGATAATCCATCTTCCTTCGCGAAAATAGCAGAGTACATTAAGCATTGGCTCTTCCTTTTCGGGCTGAAAAGTACCCAGTTTATCGAAAATAAACTCGAGGGCTTTTATCCCTTCAATCATATCGGAAGTTTCAATCGAAACCATGTTGCGCAAATAATGGTCGAAAGCCCAAATTTTGCTCTTTTCGGTCGATAGCAACAGGTTGTTATCGTTTGTTTTCAGCTTCTTAAATTCCGATTCAACCGGCATAAAGCTGTTTTCTCCTGCCTGAAAATGGAGATGGTCGGGTGCCGATGCCCCACACTCGGGTCCGTTGTAAAAAAGGGTAAACCCTTCCATGTCGGCAGCAATCATCAGCATATCCACCATTCCTCCGTAAAACCGCTGATCGATATGCTCGATGGCGGCGATGGTAAAATGGTGCCGAAAAATCGGGAAAGGGTTCAGTAAAATGTGATAGCGGCCTTCCCATTCCACAACTTTTTGTTCAGCAGGACGATTTTTGCCGCACAGAAAACATGCCCTTTCTGCAATCGATTTCTGATCGACTTTGGCTGCCGACGAGCGAATCCTTTCGGGGTTAAACTGTACCTTTACCCTGAATCCGCTGAAGACAAAACTCTTTTCTTCGATTTTTCGCAAGCCTTCGTAATTGGCGGCAGCCATTGGCCACACCCCAAGCTGTAGCGTTTGAAAATCGAGCAGTAATTGTCTGCCGCTTTTGCCTGTTTGTGCTATTAAATTTTTGAGCATAACTACCTGATATTTTTTCTGGCTTTCAGTTCAATCGTCCTGATTCGATCTTTGTAAAGATTGTGGTTGTTCATCACCTCTACACTGAGCGAAGCATCTGAATTGTCGTCCCAGCGGCGGCACAGATAAATTGGGTTGTAAATGCGCCCAATCTGGTAATGACGCGAAATGGCCAGCCCCAGCGCGTAATCTTCGCCATAGTTTACGTTGGGTAGTGGTGTGGCGCGCAAAACGGGTGTGTAAAAAGCTCTTGGGGCGCCTAATCCATTGATGCGAAGTGCGTTGTTGCGTCCGTTGTCGGGAGTCCACTCTTTGTGGTCGATAATGCCGGGAGGTATTTCCTGTAGCGCAAAGTTGACCATCTGATAGGTTCCAACAACCATCGCACAGTTTTGTGCATAAAATGCATCGACTACCTGCTGTACGGTTGTGTCGTCGAAATAAAGGTCGTCGCTATCGAGCTGAATGGCAAATTTCCCGCATTGGCCACTATGGACCGCTTCGTTCCAGCATCCGCCAATCCCTAAATCCTTCCTTACGGGAATAATGTGAATTAAACGTGAATCGGCAGCTGCATATCGTGCAATGATTTCGGTGGTGCCATCGGTCGAATAGTTGTCGACAATAATCAGGTTGAAACTGAACGATGTCTTCTGCGAAAGCACTGATTTAATAGCATCTTCAATGGTTTTTACCCGGTTGCGGACAGGTATAATTACTGATGCTTCGGTGTCAAAGCTTTGGGCACCAAAGGCAACCTGCTTAAACGTTGGTTCAAGATAAGCGCCAATCTCTTTGAGGTGCTGGGTGCAGGCTTCTTCCATCTCGATTTGCACTTTCCGGTTTTTCGGATCGACGTAATCGAAGATTTTTTCGCCCGACTTGCGTAAATCGGCCTCCTCTTCGGTGTATAAATATTCCGGGATACGGAACAGTTCGGCCAGCTGCGAAACCCCTAACCGGAGCGAGTAAAGCCCGGCAAACAGCCAGTCGGGATTGACCTTGTCGGCGGAACGTTTCAACATATCGGTACGGTAAAGCAACAGCGAGCCAAAGTTGAAATCATCTCGAAGACTACCTTCCTGATAATCGATAACCGGCATATGCTCAGGTTTGCCATTTTTGATGGCCATATAATTCGAATAAACCATACCGGACTGGGTGTCGTCGGCTACCTGAACCATACGATGCAATGCAAACTGACCCAAATGTAAAGCGCTCTGGCGGGTGTAAATCAACGTGAAACTGCTGTTCGACAGTTGCGCCATCTGCTTCACCGATTTTCCCGAAGCAAATTGCGCTGCATTGATTTGGTTTACCCCCTCGAGGTTGCAAGCTTGCCCCGGCTGGCACACCACAAATATATCGGAAACGATGCCCGATTGTTGAAGCTCGCTGATGGTGCGTTGGGTCTCTTCAGTGGTTCCGAATGGAAGAAAACAGGTAATTTTTTTATTCATATTGATTGATTTATATTGTTTTATCTATTTGTTGTCAGTTACATTCAAAAAAAGAAGGATCTGTTTCATCAGTTTATCTTTCGTTTCATCGCCGTCAACCGTTTCGAACGGGAAGCCCATCACCACCGAGCGATAGTTGCCGCTGAATCCAACTGCCGCCCCTTTATTGTTTTCGCCGTAGCGGAAAATGGTTTCGGCACTGTTACCTACCGCTTCGATGGCATCGGGTGCTTCGACTTTGTATAGGTGGGCCGATGGTTCGCTGTTGAAATTGAAACTGCTGTCGAACTCTGTTCTCCACTTCCCGACAGGAACCACAACGGGCAACCGGCTGGCGTGATTGGTAATAGGTTTGTAATGCAACTTTTCGGCAGCAAATTTTTTGGCCAGCGTATCGTTACAAAGTGCCAGGTCGGTGCCGATATAGGCCCCGGAGATAAGGATTTTGGCATTATCACCATGAATAAATTCACCAATGGCTTTTTGCATGGCCGGTGTGAAGATGGTAAAATCGCGATTCGGATAGCCATACAAATTTTGTGTACTTTTCTCCTCCCCAAAAATGAGGTCGAGCAATGTGTAATGCTCCTTGTCCCAGTTTTGCCGTTCAAAGGCTTCGTCACTCATCGACACAAATCCGAGCCCGTTGCTGCGCAGCGCTTTGCCATGGATTAACGTGTAGTCGAACGTGTTTCCGGGTTTAATCGTTGTCTCGTGGTCGGAATAAACAGCACCAAAACCAGGGGCATCGTTGTCGAGCCATGGCGACTTTCTGTCGAAATCGTACTGCTCTCCAACAAAGGCAATATCGGTTTGGTAACCAACCCCTTCATCTTCGTTGGTGAGAAATCCGGCCTTTTCGCCATTGTCGAAAGCTGCCGGTGCACAAATTCGGTCGAAACCATTGACAACGAGTGCTACTTTCCCATCTTTTTCAGGAAGGGAGCAGGCCAGGATTTCAGATGGAAAACTCTCTCCACCACTATTCACTGCCGTAATTTTGAAACTGTAAATGACCCCGGGTTTCAGGTTCGGAACCGCGACTGTAGTGTCGCTGACCGTGAAACCGTTATCGAAACCATGTTCTTCGGTGCGGGTGTAAATACGGTAAGCGGTTGGCGTTGCCGTTGGTTCAAGCGGGTCGATTACCGCTTTCCACGAAAGTTGAACCCCGTTTCCCTTCAAATCGATGCGAAAATGGTTAACAGGCAATGGCTGGACGGTATATGATGTGCCATTCTGTGCCGATAAAAATTTCAGAATCCCTTTGTAGTAGGCCCTGCTGACGGTGAATTTGAACCGCGGGTCGGTAGCCAAAACCATATCGGCAAAATTTTGATGTGACAAAAGTTCAGAAAGCATGGTTGGCACTTTAGGCCTGAATGCTTCGGAATATTGTTTGTTCCACATTCCGCGGCGGCTCCATTTGGGGGCATGAAGCTGGCGCAGGTCTTTGGTCACTTCGGTCATCACGATATCGCAAAGGTCGCGGCTGGCCCAGCGCGATTGCCCGTTGGGAAAAGTGTCGGGACCGTAGGTGGTATCGTAAATGCCCAATATCCCTATGGTTGTGCTGTCGGGGGTGATGCCTGCATCGGTGTGAAAAGCCAGGGCCATATCGATGGGGAGTTTCAACCCCGGGTTCATAGGATCCTTTGCCGGGCCATTGGGTGCCCCCATCAGGTAATCGACCCATTCGCCACGACTCATATAATCGTCCTTGTAATCCTCTTTTCCACTTTCGTTTTTGGCGTATTGTGCCGCATTACTACCGCGAAAGGAATAGTCGACCTTTTGTTTGTTGACAAAGTAAACCAACGAGTCGGGCATCCCGGCATATTGCAGCCAGTAGCGTGCCCCTTCCTGATAACGTGGCCGTTGACTGGTGTAAGGCTGCCATATCTTTGCATCTGTTGCCATCCCTTTTTCGTTACGGATTTGCTGCAACGAGTCGAGCAGGGCGCTGCTGCCGCGAACTACATTTCCCATGCCCCCGCCAAATTTTACTGCATCGGCCGAAATCCATTTACCTGCCTCTGCCGATTGGTTGGTCAGTTCGACCATTGCTTTGGTTTCATCTTTCCCTTTTTCGAAACGAAATGTACCCAGATAAATCCATGTTCTTCCACCCATCTGCTGGTTGACCTTAAATTCCGTTTTCCCGCCTGAATGGTAAACGGTGTAGCGGGCATCGCGGGCAAACTGTTCGCCCGGAAGATAGGAAACGGACAGTGCATAATCGCCCGTCTCAGGGATATCAGGGATATACCGAAAAGTTGATTTTCCTTCGGCGTCCGCTTGAATCTGCAATGCATTGCCCATGTTGAAAAGATTATCGCCCTCAATTAAAAATGGCACTTTCAAGCCGAAACCTTTACCGGCAACTGTCCAGTTTCCATTTATAAGGGTCTCCGATCCTTCCGACGAACCATCGGCATCGACAATTACCTCATTGAGCTGAACATCGCGTTCTCGCGGAAGAAAAACATTTGCACCTGCGTTCTCGAGCATCGGTGTAATATATGGAACAATAAAACTCATGGTCCAGAGATCTTCAACCGTGAGGAAAAGCCTTGCACGCTGCCACTCCCAGCGGTCGAGCGAATGGTTGTAGTACCATCCGTGACTATGCCACAAAGCGATATTCCGGCCGCTCAGCCCGTTGGTGAATATCTGGTTTTTGGAACTGTTGAATGTCAGATTGCCATACGTGGTTCCCTGCGGAGTTACCCTTTGGGCATCATAAGCTTGCCGGCTGCTCCGGTAGAAATTGGGAATCAAGGTGCCGATTTCTCTGCCGGTCGTTTCGATGCTGAAATGATAATTTTTAAATTTTTTACCGGCAATATTCTTTAAATCAAGGTAATAACTATTCGTATTTTCTTCTCGAAAGGGGATGTAGGAAAACTCAGTCGACATCAGCAATCTCATTGTCTTCATTGTCTTATCGACCATAACCGAATCGCATTTGAAACGATAGCCCGCTCCTACAGAAACCTTTTGGGCAAAGGCTTTGGCTATTTTTTCTTCTTTCGTTTCCTTTTTCCCTTTCGAGGCTGCCAATGAAATGTCGGCAACGAGCAGGAGCACCAACAGCAGGACAGCCGTTTCAATTGTTGTCCGCTTTATAACGGAAATCGTATGAATCAAGTTTTTATGTAGTGGATTGATTTTCACGGAAAGAGATATTATACTTTGATAAAAATTTTATTTCGGTACAATACAAGGCCGATGAGCCAGAACAACAACACATGCGAAATTGCGAAAAGCAACGAACCGTTCAGGTTGCCGGCCAGCGGAACACACACATCGTTGTAAAACCACGACGTTCCGCTGATGGTTTTCCCGTCGGCACCGGTCCAGTGTACCAACCTTCCGAATATTTTCACCCATAACCCTGACAAGGCAAAGATAAACAGTGGATTAACGCCAAAGACGACAAAGAAGGAACTCCATTTCGAATAACCTTTCAAGTCGATGACCCAAATCAGGAGCGACAGTACCATCATGGCCCAGCCGGCTGTATAGAGCACGTACGAGCTGGTCCAAAGCGGTTTGTTGATGGGAAAAACCAAACCCCAAACCCAACCGGCGGCCACTCCGGCCAAACCAAAGAGTAACAACTTACGTGGTACAGTTGTTTTTTCGCTCTGTTTAATCAGAGAACCTGCCAGATAACCAATGATTACAGTTACGATGGCCGGAATGGTACTGAAGAGCCCTTCAGGGTCAAACGGAATGCCAAACCCCTTGTAGAGATGGCTTTCGCCAAGCACGGCGGAGTCAATCGGCAGGGTAATATTCCCTTCAAGCGAATAGGGGTCTGCGCCTCCCAGTATATATAAAAGTAGCCAGTATAGCAGCAATATCGCTCCGCCAACCCAAGGCAGGAATTTCTCTTTAACGGCCAGAACAATTAATGAGCCGATACCATAGGCTATGGCAATACGTTGCAGTACGCCGAGAATGCGCAGTTTCGACCAGTCGGCAGACCATTGCGGGAACGAGTTCAAAAACAGTCCGATGGCAAAGATAAGCAAGGTCCGTTTCCCAATTTTTAACAATGAATCTTTGTCGAGCTGATTGCCATATTTGGCAAACGAAAAGAACATCGACACGCCCACGACAAACAGGAAGAATGGAAAAACAAGGTCGGTTGGCGTACAACCGTGCCATTCGGCATGGCGCAATGGCGGATAGATATAGGACCAACTGCCTGGTGTATTCACCAGGATCATCATCGCAACGGTCATTCCCCGAAGAACATCAAGGGCGAGATATCGTTGTACTGTTTTCATTATGAATTGTTTTTGTAGTTAGTAGCAGTAATCCGGCAAAAGTTATCAGCCCGTTAACCAGCAGCAACTCGAATCCAAATTTATAACCGCCAAACCAGGCTTGTGAATGGGAATCGATTATATAGCTGATAATGGGGGAGAGGATCCCAACAACGGGTACGAATCGATCTTTCACCTGCCATTTGGTCAGCATCCCGAAAAGGAACAAACCAAGCAGTGGCCCGTAGGTATATCCGGCTACCCTGAAAACGGCAGTTACCACGCTGTCGTTGTTGATAACCCGGAAGAGGACAATAACCAGAAACATCAGGATGGAGAAGGCGATATGCACTTTCAATCGTATGGGTTTGCTGTTGGAATCTTTCGTGTCGACATTCAGAAAGTCGATGCAGAATGCTGTGGTCAAAGCCGTCAACGCAGAATCGGCACTTGAGTAAGCGGCCGAAATAATGCCCAGCAGAAAGAGTACGCCGGCAAAGAGGCCAAAATAATTCATGGCCAGCATAGGGAAAAGGTCGTCGCTTTTGGCTGGCAACTCGATTCCTTTTTGTTGCGCAAAAATATAGAGCATCACGCCAAGGCTCAGAAACAGGATGTTGGCAATGATAAAGGCAAAGCTAAACCAGAAGATGTTTTTCTGTGCATCTTTTTGGGTGCGACAGGTAAGGTTCTTCTGCATCATATTCTGGTCGAGGCCATTCATCACAAACACAATTCCCAGTCCGGCCATAAACTGTTTGAAGAAGTTGGTCTTCGAACGCCAGTCCCAGTCGAAAATATGACTGAAAGGATGGTGGTCGATGGCTGCAATCATTTCACCGGCTTTCATATTCAACTCTTTCGAAATGATAATGATGGTTATGGCCACCGACAGCAGGATAAAAAGGGTTTGGAAGGAATCAGTCCAGACCACCGTTTTGATACCTGCCTTAAAGGTATAGAGCCATATCAGCAGGATGGTAATCAAAACCGTTGCCCAGAAAGGAACGCCAATGGCATTAAAGAAGGCAATTTGCAAAACACCGGCTACCAGATAAAGCCTGAACGAAGCGCCGATAGTCTGCGAAAGCATAAAAAAGAAGGACCCGGTTTTATAGGAATATTTTCCAAACCGTTGGTTCAGATAGGTGTATATCGATACCAGTTTCAGTCGGTAGTAGAGGGGGATAAGCACCAGGGCCACCACCCAGTAACCGGTAAAATTGCCCAGCAAGAACTGCAGATAGGTCCAGCCGGAATTGCCCACTTCGCCAGGTACCGAAATAAAGGTGACCCCCGAAATGGTCGAGCCTATCATGGCAAAAGCGACCAGATACCAGGGTTGGTTTCGGTTACCGGTATAAAAGGTTTCGCTGCTGACATTTCTTGCCGAAAAGTAAGAAACCAGCATCAGCATCGCGAAAAAGACAATTATCACCAACAATACAACGGTTGTGCTCATACAATTACTTTAGCCATTCAACATGATATCACCAGTTCAATGCCGGTCGCCCGTCTTTCACCTGTAATGGCATAAAGATAGCGGCTTGGTGCCAACCATGGCCATCTTCTGCCGACTACTTTGGCATACTTTTTTATACTCCGGAATGTGATATGCTGACGCTCCATTTATTTTATTGTGGTTGTTCAATCGGCTGATACGAAACCTCCATCTGCCAGTCCCATTGGTCGAAATAGAGGTTGCCGCCATCCCATTCCAACTCTCCGCGCTGAAAATCGTAAGGTTCCGAACGCATATATCGTTTGGCCGGAGTTAGCGGCACTCCGTATTCTTCGTTTACAATGAGCCGGTAGGAATCGATTCCCGAAATATAGAAATCGTACAATTTCGGATTGGCCGACTGTTGTGTTCCAAACGACTGGTCGAGCGGTACCCAACCTACCCCTTCGTAATAAACTTCGCACCAGTCGTGCAGATTAACTTCGCCCGGATGAAGCATCCAGCCGCTCTGCCATTTGACCGGAATCCCCAACGAGCGGGCCATTGTCATCAAAAGCAGGGTTTGCATCCCACAATCGCCGTGACCGGTTTCAAGCACATATTCGGGAATGTTGGAAATGGTGCTGTATTCCAGTGCACTTGCCCATACAATATGGCTGTCAATCCAGCGGTAGAGCATCTTTACCTGCTCGGCCGGGTGCGTGGTTCCCCGAACAATCTCTTTTGCCAGTGATTTTATTTTGTCGGAAAAGAGAATTTGAGGAGGCCGTTCCGCAGTATATTTTCTGTATTGTGGCGATGTCGTATCGTAAGGCAAAACGTTTAGCTGTTCCAAATCGAAATACTGAGCCTGGCCAAGGGTTTCGAAGGTGATGCTAAAGGTGGTGGGCACCCCTTCTTTTGCCTTTTGCTCAAGATAGACGGAGCGTTGCAGGTCGCTTGATGGGGAAAGGATATGCTTTTCAGGAGACGAACCTATTAGTTTGACACTTTGCTGCCGGGGGCTTTGTTCTCCGGCAAAAGGCATCCAGCAACGTACTGTTTCGCCGTCGGGCACTGCATCGGCATTCAGCGTAATGGTATAACGGAACCCAAATTTCACCGGTTGCGTAAGGGCCCCTGCTTTTTTAGTCTGATCAATTACTTGAGCGGTATGGTTCAGCCGGATGATATCCAGTGAATCGACACTTTCGCCTTCAACGGAAATCATGCGTTCGCGGGCAGCAGAATCGAGCCGGAAAAGATTGGGAACTGCCTGCGCGAAATATCGCTTTTCTCCATCGATAAAGCGTTGCTCCAATCGTTTCGACTGTTCCCATTGCGCCATCAGCGATTCGGGATCTGGAAAATATTTTGCCAGTTGACTGGTAACTTCGGCTTTGCTGCGCCTGAAATCAATAGCGACCCTGCGGTTGATTTCTATCATCGAATCTGCTTTTTGGATCTCGTCTGGCGTGAGTGGTTTTAGTTTGATTAGCGAATCGCGTAGCCTGAGCGCATCGCTGAACTCTCCTTTGTCTGATAACATCTTTATCTTCTCCAGTGGCGCTTCCATCTGGTTTTGGATACACGAATCCAGTCCCAACAACGCCGCCAGCGCGAAGAGTATTAATCGGAAATATGATCGAGGTAAGATGTATGACATGTTACAAAAATAACGAAATGTTCAAATGCTAATCAGTGAAGCAATAATTTTTTACATGATACTTTTCAGGTTTTCAGTAGCATACCCTTTTTGTTTCAGCCACTGTAGCAATTCGCCCAGCCGATTGTAAAATTTATCTGTTCGACTGGGTTCTGTTCCTATGTGAATCAGGATGATAGCTCCATTGAGGCCATCTTTTTTATTTTGCTCAAATTCTTTCAGCGAAGCCAAAATCTGCTCCGACGAGCGGTAATTGGCCATCCCGGGGGTCGTGTAATCGGCATTGGTTCGTATCCCGGGGGTAAAGTTGATGACCGTCAATCCGACCTGACGGCACCAATCCACCGTTTCGCGATTGTACCATTCGTAGGGCGGGAGATAGGCTACAGCCTGACTCCTGTTGATACCCAATCGGCTCATCGCATCATAATTGGCATTGATATCTTGTGTGAATTGCATGCTGGTAATCAACGTCGAATCTCGTTTGTCCCAGTCGGCGTAGAGCAAATGTCCGTTCGAATGGGCACCAAGGTAGTGCCCGTCTGCCATCAACCGGTCAATCAGTGCCTTGTTATCGGCTTTGGTGTAGAATTCACCGGTAAAGAAAAAAGAACCTTTAGCCTTCTCTTTCTTCAACGTTTGGGCCACTATAAGCCCTCCTTCCGAACGGTCGTGGGCCGAGAATATCAGATATACTGCTTTCTTTCGGTGGTCTAATCGAACTATGGCCCCCTGTGAATCAATTGTTTGATTGTTAGTTAAACTTTTCTCCTTTTCCGTCTCGAGCGACGAGAGCAGGTAGCTCAGGCTGGCGGTGCCATCCATCGTAGGCTCATTAGTCGAATAGTCGCCCATGTCGTCGTGATAAACACCTTTTCCATTTTGAAACGTAGGATAATCATCAGGCTTCATTAGTTGAATCCCAATTAGATTGGAATAGATTGAGTTGTAAACCGGTCCGTCGACCAGTCCTCCAAAGGTGGTCTCATTAAAATGAAGGGTGAGTGAAGAGTGTGGGTGTTGCGGATTATCGCCACCTGCCGGCAGACCACAAATCATCGAGGTTCCCCACGGGTTACAGCCAAAAAGCCAGTCAGTTAGTGCCGCTTCCATCTCCTGATAGCTGTTGTCGCCAGTAATGTTGCGGTAAAGTTTTGCCTGCGTAATGGCAGCGGCAACCAGATTGTTCGAACACCATATCAAGGGTATCCCGTTGAGGAAGGGATCTTTATCGGCTCTGGCCCGGATACTTTCCAACCCCTGTTTCATCAGTGCCTTGAATGGCGCCGAAACGGCCGGATCAGTCGATTGCGCCAGCCATGCATGCCCCAGATTGACAAAGGGATAGAATTGATAGTGACGGGCGCGGTTCAACTCCATCCATGGGGTAACAGGTTCCAGTTCTCCCCATTTTCGGGCTTCGGCAAGATATTCGCCTTTGCCGGTAAGCCGGTGAAGCGTTGCTGCTGCCAACTCCATATCATCGACCCAGTTGTCCTCTTCATAAATATAAGGCGATTTTACACTGGCGGTCTGCGTATTGCCCAAGTCCGAAAGAGCAAACTGGTAAGCATCGGCCGCTTTAAGTGCCATTTTTTCTGACAGTTGAGGGTCGATGCTTTTGAATATTTCTGCACCGAGGGCAAACGAAGAGGCAAACTTCCCGGCTGTCGACGAAACTCCGGTTGTGCGGTTCTTGTATTTCCCCAGCCCCTGCGATTTGCCGGTGACAAAATAGACCGGACGGTAAGTGTCTCCCAATCCGTACGATACCGTGTCTTTGTTGGGCAACCTGAACCCTGCGTGATCGCGATCATCGGCAATCTGATTGTACATTTCGCCTTTCGATGGATTCATTTTTATCAGCCACTCCAACCCCCAGCGGGCTTCGTCAAGGATATCGGCTATCCCGTTGGCCCCCCTCTCGCCATTGGCCCCATACTGGTCGCCAAAGGCCGATGGGTTTTGCTGATAGGCGAACAGCAGTTGATAAACCGCATTGGCCGACGTAGTAGTATATTGCAGATAATCAGTTGCATCGTGCCAGCCTCCGGTAGCATCAATCACCTCGCCGCTTCTTGTGGGATGATCAACAATTTTACCATCATGCAGATGGCACGAATCCTTCAGGTAGGGATTGTAGCCGCAGCGCTGCTGGCGCATATAGGTCAGGATATAATCGGCTGTGCCGTCGTACACATCCTGATGAATGCGAAACGAGGGCGACTGGCTGTTGCCAGCCTGGATATAGAAGCCGCCGATGTGTTTTAAATTGCTGAAATCGAGTCGGTAGGCGCTTTTCTTGCCCCAAACCGTACCGTCGGCTTTGGTCGTTTTACCCGAAAAAACAGCTTCGCCGGTAAGGGTTTGATATACGGTGAAAGTGTCGAATTGCGTATCTTCATCACTCAAATAAACAGCCACTTTAACCGACTGGGGAAGATAACCCAACTGGTTAATCCGGATGACCCCATCGGCCATTCCGATAAGCGGAAGGAGCAAAGCGGTGATAGCCAGTGTAATTTGTCTCATATTAGTTTAGTTTTGTTGATCTGTTCAACTTCTCTGCTTGCTGAAAGTATCAATTTCTGATGGAATTTCAGCCATTTTGTCCCATTGTTTTTGGTTGTCGACAGCCTTCACAAAAATAACCGGAAAAATAATATGGACAATATTGGTAATACATGTTATATAATACCTAAAAATATAATTGGAATTATTTATCTTTACCCCATCAAAATGCCTCATGCATCAGCGGGCATTTTCTAACTAACTGTGATAACAGAGATGAGACTGATTGCTGACAGTGGCTCGACCAAAACCGCCTGGAAACTGGTGGGCAGGGCTGAAGGGCCGAAAGAGATTTATACAGGCGGAATTAACCCCTTTTTCAGGAGTACGTCTGATATCTACAACGAATTGTACTCCAAATTACTGCCTGAAACCGCTACAACGGTAAGCGAGGTCTGGTTTTATGGTACCGGAATCGTCAACGACGAAAAAGGGCGTATCGTGAGCGATGCCATTCAACAACTTTATCCTCAAGCTAATATTTCGGTTTTCAGCGATATGACAGGTGCTTGTCGTGCCCTCTTTGGCCATCGCAAAGGAATTGTCTGTATTATGGGGACAGGCTCCAACAGTTGTTGCTGGGACGGCGAAAAGGTGACTGCCAATGTCTCTCCACTGGGTTTTATCCTGGGCGACGAAGGCAGCGGGGCCGTTATGGGCCGTCAGTTAATTGGCGATTACCTGAAAGAGATGATGCCTGACGAACTGCGCGCAAAATTTGCCCAACGGTTTCAGTTTACGCGCGACGAGGTGCTGAACCGTGTTTACCGCGAAGCAAGGCCAAACCAGTATCTGGCCACTTTCGTACCGTTCCTCTCCGAAAATATGGCCCACCCCTGGTGTAACGGTTTTTTGCTGCGCAACTTTACAGCTTTTGTCGAACGCAACCTGATGAAGCTGCCCGACTATCAACAGTACAATATTGGGTTTGTCGGTTCGGTAGCCTGGCATTTCCGCCAACAGCTCAGTGAGGTACTGAAAAACCATCATCTGGCAGAGCCGGTTATCATGAAAGATCCAATTGACGGATTGGTAAGCTATCACATTGAAAAATAAAGAACTAATTAAGATAATTTATGGCCACTGAAAGTATCACGGAAAAAGATTCTCTCTATACCGATCTGGAGAAGAAATCGGTGAAAGAGTTGCTGTTAAGTATTCATGAAGAAGATAAAAAGGTAATGCCGGCCGTTTACGACGCCATTCCCCAAATCGAGAAGTTGGTAGAGGCCATCTACCAGCGGATGAAAAAAGGGGGAAGGCTTTTCTATCTGGGTGCCGGAACCAGTGGAAGGCTCGGGATTCTCGATGCTTCCGAAATTCCACCCACCTATGGTGTAGGCCACGACCTCGTTATCGGGATGATTGCCGGTGGCGACCGTGCCATCCGAAAAGCGGTGGAAGCTGCCGAAGACAACGAAGAGATGGGCTGGGCCGATTTGCAGAAATACGAAATCAACAAGCTCGATACCGTAGTGGGGATTGCTGCTTCGGGCCGAACCCCTTATG
>CAYOJD010000009.1:0-22221 GCA_964404205.1 uncultured Prolixibacteraceae bacterium | reverse complement strand
CTTATGTGGTGGGAGCCGTGAAAAAAGCACGCGAGAATGGCATCCTTACCGGTTGCATCGTCAACAATCCCGGCAGTATTTTGGCTGCCAATGTCGATGTGGCCATTGAAGCCATTGTTGGCCCCGAATTTGTGACCGGAAGCACACGCATGAAATCGGGAACATCGCAAAAGCTAATTCTCAATATGATTACCACTTCGCTGATGATCCGTTTGGGTCGGGTGAAAGGCAATAAAATGATCAATATGCAGCTCACCAACCAGAAGCTGGTACACCGCGGTGCCCGGATGATTATGGCAGAACTGGGCTACGATGAGGTAAAAGCCAAACGGCTGCTGCTGCTGCATGGCTCGGTCAATGAAGTGCTGATTGCCGCCAAACGCAACGAAATTTAGTTTCCAAATCAATTGTGTCAATAACTTCAACCAAAAAAGGGCTTTTTTAAGGCCCTTTTTTCTTGTGATGAGAAATTCATCTCATTTCAAAAATACTGGTCTTGCTCTCAAAAGTTAACGGTCCATCTCTCACAGAAGAGGAACGGAAGACAATCAGATAGAGTCGATTATGAATCATCTGGCCTGTGTTTAGGTGATGTCGTGACCAGTCGATCTCCCCTATCCCAATGGCTATAGAAAAGGGAGGCCGATAGTATTGCGTTATACCGAAGCAAAGAAATATCGGCTATTTAGAAGCCGGTTACTGTAGAAATCCCCCTTATATTCCCCCTTTACGAAAGGAGGGCTTAAAAAACATGCGGTTCACTTCCCCTTTGTGAAAAGGGGGGCAGGGGGGATTTGATGTCTCATTTAAAAAAACCACCATCAAAAGATTCATATCATATCGCTTTTGATTATCTTGCCAACGAGTTTAGCACTTGGCGCCAATTAGCAAGATGCTGAGCAAAAAAGTTGATACATAATGTTACTCAGAGCAATTGTACTGCAGCAGAAGTCACTACGTAAACCGTTCCGCGAACTAAACCAAATAAACCCTTAGTCTGATGAAACAAACAAATTTTGTATTGCTGTTACTTTTAGTAGGAATCGTATTTTCATGCAGCAACGATGATTTGACGGAGATAAGCCGGACTGCCGACTATTCGTTTGTGAAAATCGAATTTCTGAAGACATCCCAAAGTGATAAAAAAGAGTATTACATGCCTGTTTCGGCAATCGAATTTCTCAACCAATCGGGCATAGTACAAACTTTCAATTATGTTCCAAGCTCCGAAATCGACGAGAGTTCTCAATTTTCGGGCATCGACTCCATGATTTTAAATCACATCGTCGACCTTCAGTTGGTTGCCGTGCCTGTCGATATTGCAGACCAAATAGAGTTGGGATCCCAGAAGTGGCCCATTTCAAACTGTGTTGAAAGAAAAGAAAGCTTCGTGACATACACCGGAAGTGAGACCCTTGTTCAACCCAATAGTAAGGTAATCTTTCAAATAAAGCCATTTATTCGGGAATTGAAAATGGATTTCAAATTGACCCTTATCAACATTTCAACATTTCAGACAGAGACATTTGCAGGCCAATGGACCGGTAAAATCCCGTTAAAAATGGATTTCGAGATAGTCTTTACCAATCTTTGACCCCAATGATAAACGGGGGCTTCAGTGGGGAGTGTTACCGGTTATACGATTCTCAAATGGCCGGAACCGGCTTCAATGGCGATGACAAATGAAAAACGTGACCCCTTCCCGATGGTCGATTCGACCCTGATTTTGCTGCCAAGCATATTGGCGAAATCGCGGGCCAGCGACAAACCGATGCCCGTTCCGCCATATTCACGGGTCATGCTGGAGTCGAGCTGGTGGAAACGTTCAAAGATTTCATCGAATTTATCCGACGGGATTCCAATTCCGGTATCTTGAACATAGAATTCGAGCGTAGAACTGCCAATCATCTGATAACCGAACTCGACTTCGCCTTCGCGGGTAAATTTGATTGCGTTATCGATTAGGCTTTCCATAATGTCTTTGATCTTCTGCCCGTCGGTATATACCGAAAATTTAGGATTGTCGTTCCCCTTGCTGACCTTAAGGGCAATGTGTTTTTTTCCAAGCTGCTCCTTTTCGTACGAAAACTGGCGGTTCAGGTCGGTTATCAGTCCATTGATATTAAAAAGCTGCTTGTTGACCGTCATCAATCCACTCTGGATGCGCGAAAGCTTGATGGTGTCGTTGAAGACATGCAGCAATATTTGTCCGTTGCGGACAATAAGCTGAAGGAAATTGATTCGTTCGCTGCGCGACACTTCGTCGTTGAGAATGACGTTTGAAAAACCCAAAATAGCATTCAGCGGTGTGCGCACTTCGTGTGAGATATTTTGGAGGAAGGCCGACTTGAGCAAATCAGCCTCTTCGGCTTTTCTGCGTGCCTCTTCGATGGCTTGCTGGGCTAATTTTTGCTTGGTAATATCGCGCGAGATGGCCATTACCGAATTGTCGTTGAGCTTTACCATCCGCATTTCGAAAAAGCAGGAGCCTTTGCCCACTACTTCGAGCGCGTATTCGATGGTCTCTATCGTATCGTGATTAACCACTGTCTGGATGGAATGAAAAACCTGCCTGACCATCCTCTTGGAAAAGCCAACCTCGAAAATGGTACTGCCAATGATTTCGTTGGCGTTGATATCGAGCCCTTCGCCGGTTTTGGCCACGTAGTCGACATAGGTTCCATCTTTGTCGATTACAAAAAAGATGTCGGGAATGGTTTCGAGCAACAATTTGTAGCGATGCCTGCTGGTTTGCAGGTCGTTAAGTATTAATTTCGAAGCGGTAAGGTTCTCGAAATAGGCAATCAGCTTATCCTGATCGAGGGGAATGGCCACAACCCTGAACCATTTTTCGAGGTGGGGGATGTGGATTTCAGTCTGAATGCGTTTGCCCGAAAGGAAGAGCTCCTGCCAGTCGACTTCGTCCCTAAAGAGTTTTTGAAAAAGGTAAGAAGCATCTTTTCCTTTCACCTCCGAATGGCGTACATCAAAAATCTCTTCGAACGCTGGATTGACGTGTTTAACCAGCAAGCCGTTTCGCTCGCCATGCTCATCGCGGCTAATCTTCAGTTGTATAATCCCTTCGGGAAAAAGATAAATGGTGCGCCCGTAATTCTCTTTGATATGGTTCATCCTGACCGTTAGCTTGTTGATTCTGTTTCTGAAGAGGGCAAACAACAAAGTCCCTATCAGGGTGATGATCAGGAAGAAATATATTGGGTTGATATTGAAGTAGAAATCGGACCAGAAAATTTGGTAGAAATCGCTTCCCTTGCTAATGGAAAATGTATGTACAACGAGCAATATCAGCGATATCACAACAAAGCTGATAACCTGTCCAATCCGGTCGGAATAAAACAGGAATACGGCAAAAGCGAGAAGCAACACCCCGATCTCCATAAAGAACGATCGCTCAGGCGGAAAGAGTGCAAACTGAGAAGAGACAAACAGGAGGTAAACTGGTACTACAATCAGGTTCAGCGCATTGATGGCAATAGCTTTCTTCCCGATTTTCAGAAAGTAAGCCATTAGAATAAAAATGGCTAAAAACGATACGGCATGTACATAATAAACCGATGAGAAGAGGGTGTAAAAATAAGATACAATAACGGATACGCTCACCGCCGCCATTCCCAGTATGGCAAAGAAAAGAATATGCAGCAGTTTAATTTCCAGGGCATCAGCGTTAGGGTAGGCCCTTTTTAAACCTAAATGAAGAAACTTTGGCATCTGAATCCGCGAATTGAACTTAATTGTGCAAATAAAAGTAATAAATTTAATTAATCGTGTTACGCACAGATCATTTTCAGGGAAAATAGGGCTGTTTTTCAGGGAACTTTTGCAAAGGTGATATTTATTAGCAAAAAAAAAGTTGCGATACCATAGCTTTGTAAGGTGTTCAAACAGTTTCCAGTTTCTATAAAAATATCAGTCAGTTATGTCAATCGGATTTTACAATGTACCGGAACCCGTTAATGAGCCGGTCAAAAGTTATGCTCCGGGTTCGCCGGAACGCAAAGCCTTGCAAGCCAAATTGGCCGAAATGCGGTCGAACGTTGTCGATTTACCTATGTATATCGATGGCAAAGAGGTGAGGACCGGCCATAAAGTAGAGATTAGGCCCCCGCATGATTTGAAACATCTTTTAGGGTATTACCATCAGGGAGATAAAAGCCATGTAACGGCTGCTATCGATGCCGCATTGGCTGCACGGTCGAAGTGGTCAGAAACACCATGGCAGCACCGCGCCGCTATATTCCTGAAGGCAGCCGACTTGATTGCAGGCCCATACCGTGCGGCAATAAATGCTGCCACCATGCTGGGTCAGTCGAAAAATGCATTTCAGGCCGAGATCGATGCTGCCTGCGAGATGGCTGATTTCTATCGTTTCGGGGTAAAGTGTATGACTGATATCTATGCCATGCAACCAGGCTCCAATCCCGGCATGTGGAACTACAATGAATTTCGCCCGCTCGAAGGTTTTGTGTTTGCACTGACTCCCTTCAATTTTACCTCTATTGCCGGGAACCTCCCGGTCGCTCCGGTAATGATGGGAAATGTTTCCGTGTGGAAACCCTCCAAAACAGCCATCTATTCGGCAGCCGTTATCATGGAAATTCTCAGAGAGGCCGGTTTGCCCGACGGTGTCATCAATTTGGTTTACGTATCAGGCCCTGCAGCCGGAGATGTTATTTTCAGCCACCCCGATTTTGCAGGCATCCACTTCACCGGTTCAACCGGCGTTTTTCAGGATATTTGGAAAAGCATTGGCGAAAATATTGCCAAATACAAATCATATCCGCGTATCGTTGGCGAGACCGGAGGTAAAGATTTCATTTTTGCCCATCCGGCAGCCGATGCAAAAGCGGTAGCTACTGCTTTTGTCCGTGGTGCTTTTGAATATCAGGGACAGAAATGCTCGGCTGCATCGCGGGTTTACATTCCTCAAAGCCTTTGGCCTAAGACCTGGGAAATGATTGTTGCCCAACTGAAGCGGATGAAGATGGGGCCACCCGAAGATTTCACCAATTTCATCAATGCCGTTATCGACGAAGCTTCGTTCAACAAACTAAAAAGCTTTATTGACAAAGCCCGGACGGATGCTGATGCCGAAGTTATATTTGGCGGGAAATGCGATAAATCGGAAGGCTATTTCATTGAACCAACAGTAATTAAAACAACCAATCCGAAATATATTACCATGGAAGAGGAGTTGTTTGGGCCGGTGGTTACCGTTTATGTTTATGAAGACAAAAAACTGGAAGAGACATTGGATACCCTCAACGGTACATCGATGTATGCCCTCACAGGTGCTATCTTCTCGCAGGACCGATATGCTATCGAAATGATGACCCGTAAACTGGTAAATGCTGCCGGTAATTTCTACATCAACGACAAACCTACCGGTGCCGTTGTTGGCCAGCAACCATTTGGCGGAGCACGCGGTTCGGGAACCAATGACAAAGCCGGTTCGGTATTCAATATGCTGCGCTGGACTTCGGTAAGGACCATTAAGGAAACCTTTGTCCCGGCACACGATTTCATGTATCCCAATTTTCTTCCCGATCAGGAATAGTTAAGATAATTTGATAAGCAAAGAGGAACTTTAACCGGTTCCTCTTTTTCTTTCACGTCAGATTTCGTTATTTTGCCGTTGAAATTATTGTATCATGAAACTGTCGATTCCTAAATCATTTCTGAAACCGATGGGCAACAAATATTTGTTGGCTTTTCTGGTTTTTAGCATTTGGATGATTTTTATCGACGACAATAACATTCTTTTTCTCCGAAAGAATATCAACAAGCTAAAGAAATACAGGGTCGAAAAATCGTATTACGAAACCAAAATTGCAGCCGATAGTGCAAGACTTAAAGAGCTGAAAGATAACTCGAAAGACCTGGAAACATTTGCCCGCGAAGAGTTTTATATGAAGAAGGACAATGAAGATATCTTTCTGATTATCGAAAAATAAAATCACCCTGCCTCATTTAATCATCTCCATATCACTTTTGTCGTATATTTTTTATAAATTGTACTGACATCTGATTGTAGCATAATGAGCGACAGACCTATAGATTTTGACTTTTTTAAAACCGAGAGCAAACTTGCACCCGGAAAGGGACGGCTCATTATTTCACAACCTTTTTTACCGGGGCATTATTTCAGCCGCTCAACCGTTTTACTGGTCGACTATTCGACGGAGGGTGCTGTAGGATTTATATTAAACAAACCTATCGAGCTTCCAATGAACGAGATAATGAAAGATATGCCCGACTTTGAGGCGGATGTTTTTTTGGGCGGTCCAGTTGGAAATGACCAGCTTTTCTTTATCCATACTTTGGGGAGCAAACTGCCGGGAAGCCTTCACGTGAAAGACGAGTTATGGTGGAGCGGCGACTTTGATCACCTGAAGTCGATGATCAGGGCCGGACTGGTTGAGCCAGGCCAAATCCGTTTTTTCCTTGGCTATTCGGGATGGAGTGGCGGACAACTGGATGATGAAATTGCCGAACAATCGTGGCTGGTCGATGAGGCCGATGTCAGCAGTGTGATGGGCAGTGATGAGAATTTTTGGGAAGAGAGTGTAAGCAAAATAGGCGGCCATTACGAACTTTGGCGCCACTTCCCGGTTGATCCGGCAATGAATTAGCCCTTTATAACATTCTTGATTTGCGGTATTCGGTAGCCAGTTCAGTAAACTTGCGCGCTATGGCTTCGGTTTTAATACTGTAAAACCTTCGCTCTTCCAATCCTAGAACCTTTTGAATGCCCAGACAATTGTCCATCAAAAACAATTCATCAGCTTCAAGCAACTCTTCACTCCCAATATTTTCACGAAAAACAGGTTCAAAACCACATTGCCGTGCGGCATTGGCCACTTGGGCAACGATAGTTGCCTGGTAACCACCCGACTCCGCGGATGGAAAGGTGATAGTCGATTCGCGGATAATGGCAAAAGAGCCTCCGATTACTTCGCATGGGAAATTGTCGCTGTTGCAAATTATCATGTTGTGTCGGCTCATAGCAGCAGCGGTATTGGCGGCTACCATCCAGATGTATCGCGAGCCCGGTTCGCAGTTTCCCAACTTCCCGATAGCTTTTGTTTCATCGGTAAATATATTGAGCAGCAGTCCGTTGGCCGAAAGAGGGAAAAACCCGCGGGGAAGCTCTTCGGCACTCATCAGGATGTCTGTTCCGTTACTGCCGGCAAAAAGATGTACGACCACTCGTGCTGCCAAATACAACTTATTCTTGTTCAGCAGTCTTGAAACATCACGTCTGAACTGGACGCCAAATATATCGAACCCTTCGGGCAACGGAAGATTGATGGCCCGGGCAGCCTGGTTCAGATGCTCGTAAACCTCTTCTGCAAACAAAATTTCATTGTTTTCTGCACGAAAAGATTCGTGCAACCCAACACCAAGTCTGAAAAGATCGCCGCCCGAAAAGAGTAAATCGCTTTCCTTTAAGAATTTACCGTTGTATTGCAGATAGCCCCCCTTCATTCCGTAATAGCCTTATTTAAAATTCATCAGTAAACTCAGAAAATCATTCAGCAGGGTAGGCCGAAGGAATACCGGTGCAAAAAAACCAAATACAGCGCCCAGAAAATGAGCATCATGACCAATATTATCGATATTTTTCCGACTCATGTAATAAGAGTAATAGAGATAAAGTGCCCCGAAAATGATGCCCGGCATGGGTAATATTCCGAAAAAATAGATCTTGGCCCACGGGTCGAAGAAAATAGCCGCAAAAAGGATAGCCGAAGTGGCACCGGAAGCCCCAACTGCATTGTAATAGACGTTGTTCCGTTGTTTAACCAGTGAAGCCAGACTGGAGAAAATAATTGAAAGGATAAAAAGGGCCAGATAGTAAAAGCGACCGTTCGCCCCGAAATTAATGGCAAAATAGTGTTCAACGGCTTTCCCGAACGAGAAAAGGACAATCATGTTCACCAGCAGGTGTTCCCAGTTGGCATGGACAAGCGCATGCGAAATCAGCCGGTAATATTGATTGCGGTGAAAGACTTTGAAAGCATTGAACTGAAACTGCTCCATCACCGATGGCTGCGAAAAGGCCAGTATTGAGACCAGCGAAATCAAAATGATGAGCATGATGGTAATTGAAGCCATATTTTTAGATATGTAAGAGTTTGTAAATTAATTCACGCTGAATTTCGCCACTTTGCGCCGAACCGCCACGGCCACCTTTCGACCGGAGATCGGCTTCGCGAAGCAAAGTAATGGCTGAAATAGCTTTATGTAATGTAAAAGTTTTGGCGGCCAACTGGAAATCTTTTACAAAGAAGGGACTAACGCCTATTTTGGAAGCGATTGCCCTTTCGTCGTTTTTATTGGGAATAGTATGAAAAAGCAATATTTTTTTAAAATAGGAAGCTAAATTACTGATTGTTAAAACCATTGGAGTGGATTTTTCGTTATCAATCATGTAGTTGATGATGCGGTTGGCTTTCAGGATGTCGCGTCCCGAGAGGGCATTCTGTAGCTCGAAAACATTGTATTCCTTACTTATACCAATATTTTTTTCTACTTCGTCAAGCGTTATGCTGGTTCCGGGAACCATCGAAAAAATTATTTTATCGAGTTCGTTGACAATTCGTTGAAGATTATTGCCTACATGATCGGCTATCATTTGCGCGGCAACAGGCATAATGCCCAGATTCTTGGCCTTCAAATAGCTGATAATCCATTCGGGGATTTTGTTGTCATAAATCGCTTTCGACTCAAAATGGATTCCATTCTTCTGTAGCGCTTTGTAAAGCCGCTTGCGCTTGTCGATGGTTTTGTATTTGTAGCTGATAACCAATATGGTCGATATCAAGGGCTTTTCGACATACGAAGCCAGTTCATCGATATCCTTGATATTCTGAGCTTCGCGAATGGCAACAACCTGTCGTTTGGCCATCATTGGGTAACGCTTGGCAGCCGTGAGAATGGTATCTACAGAACTGTCTTTTCCGTAAAGGATGGTCTGGTTGAACCCTTTCTCCTCTTCGGTAAGTGCATGGTCGGTAATATAGTCGCTAATCTGGTCGATAAAGTAAGGCTCTTCGCCTTCCAGAAAATAGATTGAACTGAACTTCTGCTTCTTTAAATCAGAGATTATCTCGTTGAATGATGCCATCTTAGAATCTTAGGTGTTTAACAGACCTGCCGTCGTTGATAATTTCGAGCAGTGCGCCAATACCCACTTCGAGGTGTGAGTTGACATATTTACGGGTCACTTCGCGGTCGCTGGCTGCGGTTTTTACTCCGGTCGAAATCATGGGTTGATCGGATATAAGCAATAGTGCGCCGGTTGGGATCTGATTGTAGAACCCTACGGTGAAGATGGTTGCCGTTTCCATGTCGATAGCCATTGCCCGTGTTTTAATCAGATATTTTTTGAATCGGTCGTCGTATTCCCAAACCCGCTTGTTGGTGGTAAGTACCGTTCCGGTCCAGTAGTCGAGCCCCTGATCGCGAATGGTTGACGAAACGGCACGTTGAAGGCTGAATGCCGGCAGTGCAGGGACTTCCGGCGGAAGGTAATCGTTCGAAGTACCATCGCTGCGAATGGCTGCCAGTGGCAGGATAAAATCGCCCAGTTCGCTTTTACGTTTGAGCCCGCCACATTTGCCCAGAAAGAGTACTGCCTCGGGCATGATGGCACTCAACAGATCCATGATGGTGGCAGCATTGGGGCTTCCCATGCCGAAGTTGATGATGGTGATACCATTGGCACTGGCATTGGGCATGGTTTTGTCTTCGCCCACAATAGGCACATTGAACTTTTCGGCAAAATACTCTACATAATTCTGGAAGTTGGTCAGCAAAATGTGCTGTGTGAAATCTTCCAATTCGCGGCCTGTGTATCGCGGCAGCCAGTTTCTGACAATCTCTTCTTTGGTCTTCATACCCATTTTTAAACAAAAATATCTGCTTTTTGCAGATTCTTGGTTCTATAAAAATAAAAATTTAGTTTTAGCCATCTTTATTATCATGATGCAACTCAATCTTCCCGTTTATCCGTTTCGAATTAAAACGGTTGATGGCCGACGTTCGATTTTCGATACCTTCCGGAAAAGGTGGGTCGCACTTACTCCCGAAGAGTGGGTACGGCAACATTTTGTAAGGTTTCTGGCTGAAGAGTTAGGTTATCCGGTGGCATTAATCGCGGTTGAACGCTCGCTGAAAATTAATCAACATGATTTTCGAGCCGATGTGGTTGTCTTTTCACGAACAGGGAATCCGCTGCTGGTGGTCGAATGTAAAGCCCCGGAAGTGAAAATCGGTCAACAGGTTTTTGCTCAGGTTGCCCGTTATAACCTCGATTTTCAGGTCGACTGGCTGGTCGTAACCAATGGCCTTTCGCACTATTGCTGTCGGTTAGATCGGGCGAACAACCGTTGTATTTTTGCGGAGCAGATTCCTTATTACGAAACTATCAATCAGTCGGTTAATAGCTAATTCTAAAGTTAGGCAATGTCACCGACGGGATAAAGCCCAGTTTTTGGGCCAACCGGAGTGAGGCAACATTTTCTTCGCGGCACGACCAAACCGGTGTTAATCCTCTTTCGAGACAATAATCAATTAACGCCGAGCAACTGATCTGGGCTAACCCTTCGCCCCAACATTCGGGTATGGTTTCGATGCCAATCTCTAAAAACGATCCATGGCAGTAAGCTGCAAAGGCTGTCGATGCTGGTCTCCCGTTGCGAAGGACGGTAAATCCGGCTCCATTTTGTATAAAATCGGCCGCGCTTTTCCAGAAATATTTGGGGACAACGGCTCCGGGCATCTCACCAAAAATAGTTGCATCGATCGGGACAACGATTTCGTTAGATGGCTGTTGAGCGACTTTCCACTGCAAATATACCGTTTCGTCAAATTGGAAATTCGAGCGGGTAAACCGTTCAACTTTCAAGCTATTGTTGTTGTCAGGAAGTGAATTGACGAGGTTGCCCCAGAAATGAGGATAGATTTGAACCCACCGATGGCGCAACTGTGCTGATGGTGCAACGGAAAGCACTTCGCTTACTTCCTGATTAAATGACTGGTTCTGAGTCTCGCCCCAGAGGAGTGCCATCCCGTAAGGATGAAGAACAAGTAATGATTTTGGTTTCTCACAGTTGTCGGCATACACTTCGCCGCCAACCTGTTGTTCGGTAACCGCCAGTGCAAAGAAGGTATTAAAAGGCTGCTGAAGCAAAATATCGGTGACAATCTGAAATTGTGATGGTTGAAGACGGGGCATTGGATAAAAATAAATTTTTTAGCGGTTATTGATAAGTTGAAGCAACAGTTCGTCCTGCCATTGTCCGCTACGGCTAAGCCAATCTTTTTTGTTTCCGATAACCGTAAACCCAGCCCGATTGAATAGCTGCAAACTGACAAGGTTGTCGCTGGCAATGTTGGCGTAAAGTTGATGAAGTTTCAGTTTTTCAAAACAATAGGCAATCATCAGTTGCAGGGCGGCAGTAGCGTATCCTTTTGACTGGTTTTCTTTGTCGTGAATCAGGATCCCGATTCCGGCCCGCTGATGATACGGGTCGAAATCGAAAAGGTCGATAGCCCCGACACTCTTTTTCTCTTCATTGTCAATCATTAACCGCAACTGTTTGGCTTCGTAGATATCCTTGTCGCTATTTTTAATATAAAGGGCCAAAATATATTTCGAGAATGGAACAAGGGTATTGCTTACGGCCCAAATGGCTTCATCGTTTTCCCACTGGTAAAGCAATTCGATATCTTCAGGTTCGAGCGCTCGGAGCGAGATAGAGCCGTTCGTTAACAGATTCGCCATTGTCATCTAATTTTTAAGAACGAATTTAGAATTTTTTGAGGAATGATGGGCGGCAGCTGCATAAAAAGAAAGCCCCACGGAAACCTAATTCCGTGGGGTGAAGATAATTTTGGATTCGATGAATGGATTATCCCAAAAATGCTTTCAACATCCAGATTTGTTTTTCGTAACCCGAAACCATTTCGCTGAGCATCGCCTGCGTACCTTCGTCGCTGACTTCAGCAGCCTGCAACAAGGCTGATTTTACACCGGTTAACAAATATTCTGAGTCTTTCAACACCAATTCGACTGCTTTTTTACCATCGCTGATAGTACTGTTTTCGGTTAACCCGGCGTGCGCAAGAAATTCGTTCATGGTATGAAATGGCTGTCCACCAAGCATCAGGATGCGCTCCGCCAGTTCGTCGACTGTTTCACTGGCCTGATTGTAGTAGCTTTCGAATTGCGTATGCAACGCGAAAAAGAGAGTGCCCTTTACATTCCAATGCAATCCGCGAAGGTTCTGATAATAAACTTGATGGTCGGCCAAGAGCTGGTTCAGTGCATCGACGACTTGGATGCTCGTGTTGTTCAATGTTTTCATATCTGTAAATTTTAAAATGTGTTGTTTAATTTTGACGAAACAAAGATGAAATCAATTATATTTATTAATTTTATATATGTATAAAATTAATTTATAATATATGAATATCAATCAATTAAAATATTTAATTGAACTTGATCTGGCTAAAAGTTTCTCGCTGGCAGCTGAAAAATTGGGAATTTCGCAACCCGCTTTAAGCATGCAAATCCGAAATCTGGAAGAAGAACTCGACTTTGTTATTATCGATCGCAGCCGTAAACCGTTCGAATTGACCCCTGAGGGTGAGGTGGTAATTGAAAAGGCACGCGAAATTGTTGCGCTGGCCGACAACCTGAAAGATGTAAGCCTACAGTTGAGCATGGCCGATGAAGGTTTACTTCGGATTGGCATTATTCCAACGGTAGCCCCCTATCTGGTCCCGCTTTTCGCGAAAGGGTTTGGGAAGAAATATCCAGGCATTCGATTGGATATAAGCGAGATGACAACTGAAAAAGCCCTCGCCGAACTGAAAGAAGGAAAATTAGATGCTGCCATTGTTGCCACGCCTGTCGAAGCCAAAGGAATTCAGTTTGTCCCTTTGTTTTACGAAAAATTCTTTCTGTATCTCTCTGAAAAAAATCCCCATTTCGATGATGAAGTCATTAATTTAACCAGTCTTGACATGTCCGAACTTTGGTATTTGCAGGAGGGGAACTGTTTTCAGAATCAGGTGGATGATTTCTGCCGGTTGGCTGTAAAAGTGCAACCGAACAGGGGTTTCACCTATCGCTCTAACTCCATTGAATCGCTGCGGCGGATTGTCGAATTGCATGGCGGGGCAGCTTTTATCCCGGAGCTGGCAACGATAACTGTTCCGGCCGAATATGAAGATTTGGTTAAACCGATAGCCGAACCGGTCCCATTTCGTGAGATTAGCCTTGCGGTGAACCGGATTCTGCCACGCGAGCGCCTGCTTGCCCGCCTTACCGATGCCATACGGGCCAGTTTACCTCCGGCCATGCAGGTAAAACCTGACGGGAAAATTGCCCCTACCGGCATATCGTTTCGAAAGCTGTAGCGTGATTTTGTAACCCAAGTCTCAATTGAGTTGGTTCGACCGATTAAAAATAGTACATTCGTGCTCTCTACGCGAAAAAATAACTGGCACTAAAGACGACTTCTTTACTCTTAATCGTCATCATTTTTTTGATGAATGATTTCTACCATCATCATGGGTCATTCGTGCCGGTATTCTCTTCTTTAATTATCCGGATTGACACTCTGGCCATGTTGGTTGTGGATGCAAATAGATTATTGATGAAACACACTATTTAACAACCAATTAAACGTTCAATTTTTCATGAGAAGGTTATTCTGCTTTTTTTTCGTGTTAGCATATTTGGGGGTATCGGCTGTGCCGACTGCCAAATTAATCCTCACATCGCCAACTGGCGGAGTCGTTTTGCCCAACAATACTCCTGTTCTTTCGTGGACAACTGTACCTTGCAACTATTACAAAGTTTATGTCGACGGCATATTGACCGATTCGCTAAGGGCTTCAGTCAACCGTTCTGTGCCTTTCCCGTTGTCATACGGAAAACATAGCTGGAGGGTAGAAGCTTATGGCGATAACCGTAAAATGAGAAGCGAAACGGCAACTTTTTTTGTCGACGACAAGCCTCTTTCAACATTGCCCGAAGGTGCCCTACTGCTCCGTAGCGGTTGGAAGGTACAGTCGTCGCTTTTGGTCAAGGAGAATGGCAATCAGTTGTCGTCAGCAAAAGCAGGTACAGATGGCTGGTATGCCACATCATTGCCTGCGACGGTATTAACCACGCTGGTGCGGAATGGTGTCTATCCGAATCCCTATACCGGGATGAACAATATGCGAATTCCCGACAGTAACGACGAATACAATACCAAATACAATCTATTGCAGTTCAGCCATATCAACGGGAAAAACCCGTGGAAGGACCCTTATTGGTTTCGAACCGAATTTGAACTTCCCAAAGCATTCTCGGGAAAGAAAATATGGCTCAACTTCGCCGAAATCAACTACCGGGCCGAAGTGTGGCTAAACGGTAAACTGGTAGCCGACCGACAGACCGTTGAAGGAATGGAACAGACCTTTCGGTTCGACATCTCTTCGGTGGCCAAACCGGGAAATAAAAACTATCTCGCCGTAGCCATTTATCCGGTTAACGATCCGGGTGAACCGGGAGTAGAACCGTTAACCCCGCTTGGTGTTCCCGGCGATAACATGGGCAACGGGATGATCAGCAAAAGCTACACCAAATGGGATGCCATCGGCTGGGATTGGCAACCGGCCATCCGCGACCGCGAAATGGGTATAACCGAGGATGTTTTTGTCAGTACATCGAATAATGTCGAAATCGACAATTTATATATCAGTTCCCATCTGCAGTTGCCCGATACGACAGTTGCGGCACTCACCCTCTCGGCCGACATCATCAATTATGGCGGCGACCAGATAAGCGGAGTCGTGAAAACGACCATTTCCTCGGAGAATGATGATTTCAGTTTCGAAAATAAGTATCAGGTCGAAGGGAACAGTCAGCTTTCGTTATTCTTCGATTCGAAAAACAAGGCTGAACTGTTGCTGAAAAATCCAAAGCTCTGGTGGCCTAATGGTTACGGACGCCCGAATCTTTATCGGATCAAAATGGAGTTGATGGCCAACGGGAAAGTAGTTGCCACGAAAGAGAGCCATTTCGGGATTCGTGAGGTAGAGACTTACATTGGGCCCAAAGAACGGGTCTATCGCATCAATGGCCGTGATATCTATTGCAAAGGTGGCAACTGGGTGCTCGATATGATGCTTAACTGGAGCGCCAGGCGATATGAGGATGAAATCTTGCTGACCAAAAATGCCAACTTGAACATGCTGCGGGTTTGGGGCCCAACCGGAGTGCCGCCACAGGCTTTTTACGACGCTGCCGATAAGCATGGAATCATGATTTGGCAGGATTTTTTGAACGATTACTGGGGGACTTTTCGCAATACGCCCGGCTACACAACCAACGACACTATTTATCGTCAGGCCACCACTGCCATAATCAGGAAATATCGCAACCATCCGTCGCTGGTAATTTGGTGCGGTGGGAACGAAGGGGTAAACCCACGCGAGGAGATGATAACCAGGGAACTCCTTCCGCAGTTCGATGGCCGTGCATCGCGCCACTACCTGAAACGTTCTGACGGCGACGGATTGCATGGCGGAGGCCCTTACCACACACTTTCGCCCAAAGAATATTTTACCACAAAGAAACTGTCGGGGTTTAGCAGCGAGATTGGCCCAAGTGGTGTTCCGGTTTACGAAAGTGTGATGAAATTTATGCCCGAAATTGGCAACGCTCCGATGAAAGAACGCTTTCCAATCGATGTTGTTTGGGCCTACCACGATGCCAACGACTGGCCGGGCAGCGATACCCGCAAATTCTCGTCATACGACAATCTGCTGCGCAACCAGTACGGAAATGTTGAAGTTGGTGGCGAAAAAGCAATCGAAAATTATCTCGATAAAGCGCAGATACTCAATTACGATGTCTACCGCTCCAGCATCGAATCAATCAATCGTCAGTTATGGGGCAATGCCAGCGGCATCCTGCTTTGGAAATCCAATTCGTCGTGGCCCAGCATGACCTGGCAGATTTATGACTGGTATCTACAGGCGCATGCCGGGTATTATGGGGCAAAACTGGCTGGTGAACCAACCCATATTCAGATGAATCGCGACAATATGGAGGTAATTCTGGTGAATACCCGACACTGCAATTTGTACGACCTTCGTTTAACGGCTGTGCTTTACGACTCGAAATTAACCAAGACATGGGAACGCGAAATGACTACATCAGTAGCGCCTAACGTAGTTTTCAGCACTGGATGGGCGGTCCCGAAGAATGAGGCCTTGCATTTTCTGAAACTTCAAGTCAAAGCTTTATCAGGTAAGGTAATTTCAGATAACTTCTACTGGCTAAGCGATATCGACAATTATCAGGAGTTAAATTCGTTGGGCGAATCGAAGATAACCGCAACCGCAACAAAATCAGCAATGGATGGGCGCACAGTCTATAAAGTGACACTCAAAAATAGTGGTTCGAATTTGGCTTTCATGGTAGCCTGCAAATTACAGGGAAAAGCTTCGGGCTCTGAACTGTTACCGGTTTGCTGGAGCGATAATTACCGTTCGTTGTTGCCGGGCGAAGCCATCGAACTGGAAGCTGACATCAACAATGCAGATATCACGGAGTCTGAAGTTATCAGTTGTAAAGCCTGGAACATGGCAAACCCGCTCATCATCGACATACAATAATCAAAAAAAAATAATCAAAAACTACACACCATGAAAACTTTGTTTGTTTCCTTGTTAACCATTTTTTCGCTGGCCGTTTTTGCGGCAAAGCCTTCGCCAACCGATAAAAAGGCGACCAAAGAAACCGTTGCCCTCTACCGGAACCTGCTCGGGTTACAGACCAAAGGAATAATGTTTGGTCATCAGGACGATCTTCCTTACGGGAATGGCTGGATGTATGAAGAGGGGCGTTCGGACGTGAAAGATGTCTGCGGCGACTATCCGGCCGTGTATGGATGGGAATTGGGCCATATCGAATTGGGTGCGCCCTACAGTCTCGACTCAGTTGATTTTGGCAAAATCCGCGAACTGATTACAGTGGCTTACAACCGTGGTGGGGTCAATACCATCAGTTGGCACCTCAACAACCCATTTACTGGCGGTACTTCGTGGGATATATCTTCGAAGGAAGTGGTGAAATCAATTCTGCCTCAAGGGCCAAAGCACGCCCTTTTTATCGAATATCTCGATAAACTGGCCGATTTTATGCTTTCGCTGAAAACCGATGATGGTCAATATATCCCGATAATCTTCCGTCCGTTTCACGAACATACCGGAAGCTGGTTCTGGTGGGGCAAAAACCTCTGTACAGCCGACGATTATAAAGCTTTGTGGCGATTCACCGTCACCTATCTTCGCGATACGAAAAATATCCATCACCTGCTTTATGCCTATTCGACCGATCGTTTTAGCAACGAAAACGATTATCTCGAACGCTATCCCGGCGATGATGTCATCGATATGTTGTCGTTCGATCTTTACGACCGTGGAGCCGAGTTTCCCGGAATGCTGAAAAATTGTGCCACCATACTCACCAAACTGGCCGCCGAAAAGGGCAAGATTGCTGCCGTAAGCGAAACCGGCGGCCCGATTGCCAAACAAACCGAATGGTGGACCAAATCGATACTTGAAACGCTTCGTCCCTTCAACTTGTCTTACGTGCTGGTTTGGCGCAATCCGTGGAATAAACCCAAAGAGGCTTTTGGACCTTATAAAGGACACCCCAGTAGTGAAGATTTTATCCGCTTCTATCAAGATCCCAAGACCTTGTTTCAAAAGGATATCACCCCGTTAAACCTTTATCGTTAGGGCCTGGTTTCTTTGTTTTTATGACGATCTTCAGGCCAAATACAAATCATGGGTGTATAAAATTAACCTTTTGTACACCCTGATTTTTGGTGTCTCAGTCCATCTCTCAGGAAAATAATTCACTGATCCAGCCGATTCGCGCTGAACTTCTTATCTTTGAAACGTTATTTAAAAACCAAATAGAATGAACCGTTTTGGAATTGTTATACTGCTGTTGGCCGTTACGGCCATTTTCTCGTGCAGCAACACCCAGCCAAAAACTGCTGCCAGCGAACCCGATGGCCCAATGGTGCTGATTAAAACCAAATATGGCAACATGAAGGTGGTGCTCTACAATGAAACCCCGCAACATCGTGACAACTTTCTCAAACTGGCCAGGGAGGGATACTACGACAGTCTTTTGTTTCACCGGGTCATTAAAGGGTTTATGGTTCAGGGCGGCGATCCCCAATCAAAGAATGCCCTTCCCGGTCAGCAGTTGGGCAATGGCGACCCCGGCTATACCATTCCGGCCGAGATCACCCCAAAACTCTTGCACAAAAAAGGGGCGCTGGCTGCTGCCCGTACAGGCGATCAGGCCAATCCCGAAAGGCGATCATCCGGCTCTCAGTTCTATATTGTACAAGGTGAAATCATCGATTCGTCCAAAATAACGATGATGGAAGGGAAGATGGCACAGCGCGCTTTCGATTCGCTTTTCGCCAGAATGATGAAAGCCAAAAGCGATTCGCTCGAAGCCTTTCAGAAAGCCAATAACCGCGAAGGTTTTGAGAATTTGGTGGCAAGGGTTAGAATGGAAGCTGCCGACAAAATCACACAGGACCCTCCACGCCTCAGCGAAGAGCAAAAGAAACTCTACTCAACCATAGGCGGAACACCTCATCTCGATGGCAACTATACCGTTTTCGGTCAGGTAGTTGAAGGATTAAACGTCATCGACTCGATTGCCGCACAGCCTACCGCACCGGGCGATCGTCCGTTGCAGGATATCCGCATGGCTGTTGAGGTGCTAAAAGAAAAGTAACCGTTTTTTCATAAATTTGCCGTCCGAAACGGTTAATGATGCTGATAATGGAACAATTAACAATATACAATACACTCTCGCGAAAGAAAGAGATTTTCGAACCGATTCATCCCGGCCATGTTGGCCTCTATGTTTGCGGACCAACGGTTTATGGCGATGCCCATTTGGGCCACTCGCGCCCGGCTATTACGTTTGATACCCTTTTTCGCTATCTGAAGTATATTGGATATAAAGTCCGTTATGTGCGCAACATCACCGATGTAGGCCATCTGGTAAACGATGCCGACGAAGGCGACGACAAGATTGGCGCCAAAGCCCGCCTCGAAGAACTGGAGCCGATGGAGATTGTACAACTCTATACCAACAGTTACCGCCGCAATATGGGGCAGTTGAATATTCTGCCCCCCAGCATCGAACCTTCGGCTTCGGGCCATGTGATTGAACAGATCGACGCGGTAAAACGCATTGTCGATGCAGGCTATGGCTATGAAAGCAATGGTTCTGTCTATTTCGACGTAGAGCGCTATGCTGCCCAGCACAATTATGGCATCCTTTCGGGAAGAAAAATTGAAGATCTCTACAGCAATACACGCGAACTCGACGGGCAAAGCGAAAAGCGTTCATCGCTCGATTTTGCTTTATGGAAAAATGCTTCTCCCGAACATATCATGCGCTGGCCCTCGCCCTGGGGCAGCGGTTTCCCCGGATGGCATATCGAATGTACAGCCATGAGTACCAAATATCTGGGCGAAACATTCGACATTCATGGTGGCGGCATGGACCTGCTCTTTCCGCACCACGAAGCCGAAATTGCACAAGGTGTGGCCTGCTTTGGTCACCCTAATGTTCGTTACTGGATGCACAACAACCTGATTACCATCAATGGACAGAAGATGGGCAAATCGTTGGGCAATTTTATCAAGCTCGACGAACTTTTCAGTGGCAACCACCCGTTGCTCGAAAAGGCCTATTCGCCCATGACCATCCGCTTCTTTATGCTGCAAGCCCATTACCGTAGCCCGCTCGACTTTTCGAACGAAGCACTGCAGGCTGCCGAAAAAGGGATGGAACGACTGATGAAAGCGGTGGCCCTGCTCGACCAGATACCTGTCTCCGATAGTTCGACTATCGATGTGGCAGCCCTCTCGACCAACTGTTTTGCCGCAATGAACGACGATATGAACACGCCAATTCTGATTGCCCATCTTTTCGATGGCGTGAAGTTGATTAACTCGATCAACGATGGCAAGAACAAAATCACTCATGGCGACCTTGAAACATTGCGGAAACTCTACCACAATTTTGTCTTCGAAATTCTCGGACTGTTGCCTTCAGGCGAAGCCGAAAACGAAGGGAGCGACCAACTGCTGGGCGATGTGGTCGATTTGCTGCTCAATTTGCGGATGCAAGCCAAGCTGAATAAAGATTGGGCCACATCGGACAAGATTCGCAACAGCCTTACCGAATTGGGCTTCGTTATCAAAGATACCAAAGAAGGTTTCGAGTGGGAACGCAAATAACGTCGGTTCATTCTGTTTCATCGAATAATCAGCCCCATTCACCGAAAAAAATAGTTTGGCATTAGCCGATGCTTTACTTTCGTTCAGGTAAGTTAATTCGACAACCATGAAACGAAAAAAGTATTGGCTAATGGCGGTTCTGCTCCTGTTGCTGGCCGACTGCGACGACCCCTCGCTGATGGGATCGCTCAAACAATTCTATGCTCCAAAGAAGATCATCCTGATGCCCGAAATCGAAGGGATTTGGAGCGCTATGCCCAATCCGTTACAGAAAGGGGCTAAGACCAACGACCGCACCGTGGGGTTGGATAAGCTCGACACAACAGCCGTTTGGACCATCCGACGGCAACTGGAAGGAACCAGTGTGCTAAAGAACCGGCTGGGAAACGACTCTGTCGTCTACCGGATGAGGGACAATTATGTTGTGACGATGGTGAACCGCGACAGTTCTCTTTCGCAGTACAGTTTCGAAGTAACCTTCTTCCAAATCAACAAAACGGTTTATGCCGATTTTTATCCCTCCGGAAACAATACGATACAAAACAGCAAACTGGCATCTGACGGCCATCTGAAACTGCACACACTGGCCAGAGTGACCCGAACATCCGACGGAATTGCCCTCACATGGCTTAGCTCGAAAACAGTACGTGAAATGCTGGAGCAGAAACGGGTAAGGCTCAATTACGAATGGATACCCTCTATCGACCGGATGGTGCTGACCGGTTCGTCAGCCCAGTTGACCGATATGCTCGAAACCTATGGCGACCAGCAGCGCTTTATCGACTGGGAGAACCAGTCGGCCAAACTGCATTTGACACAACTTTAATTGCACCGCCATGAAAAAATCAACCCAACAATCGTTGCTTCTCCTCGGTGCGCAACTCATCCTTTGGATCATCTCTTTCTACTTCTGGTATTTTGTGATGAACCATGGCATCAAATCAAACTTCGAGGTCGATGGCCTCGAAATAGGCACCTCTGTCGTCCTGCTCTCTAACCTTGCCTTCCTTACGCTTATTCTGCTTCCTTTTGCCTGGTTGGTAAAATGGTTCAACTGCCGCACAAAATGGATTTTCACCTTGCTCTTTGTGCTTTTGGGGTTTGCAATTGCGATAGGATTGATGCGACCCGGCGAACAGTTCTCGTTACTGCTTCTGGCCGCTGTGTTTGTTCAGAATTCGTTGTATGTTATCGTTTTTCACATCACATTGGTGGCTGTGGTTTATCTAAACCGCTACCGATTAATCGAGCAATATTTGGCCAAAAGCCGCTTTGGACATTATATCCTGTGGGTAATATTGCTGGCAGTGGCCGGCGCTGTAACCAACTATTCACTCTTTAATCTGGTTATCGATCAGTTGTTTCCTTCGCTGTTCTATATCTCGTCCTACAAAATTGTCGAACTGATTGGGATTATGGCTGCCTATCTAATCATCACTACAGCATTCTATCTGGTGTGGCAATACCGCAATATGCTGATTCTCCAAAAAGAGGCAGCCAACCACGAGTTGCTGGCCCTGAAAGCCCAAATCAATCCCCATTTTCTTTTCAACAACCTTAATACCATCTATTCGCTGGCCGACAAAAACGACCCTCACACCAAAGAGGTCATCCTGCAACTCTCCGATTTTCTGCGCTATATTCTCTACGACACCTCCAGCGAAGCCATTCCGCTCGAAAAAGAGGCCGAGATAATCCGCACCTATATCGATTTGCAACGCGAACGCATAGCCACCAACCGCCATCCGGTAACTTTCTACGAATCGGGCAATTATGGCCGGCTGACCATAGCCCCGCTGCTGCTGCTGCCGCTGGTCGAAAACTGTTTTAAACATGGACTGGGGC
>CAYOJD010000008.1:0-56386 GCA_964404205.1 uncultured Prolixibacteraceae bacterium | reverse complement strand
TCACACAACTTAATTATACGGCCAACGTGCTTCAGGCCGACAAGATTTTAGAAATACCCACCTGGTACAAAACCCTGGCCGTACTTCCCTGGGACCACTCTTTTGCGCATACCGCCTGTCTTTACACTTTTATGCTGAAAGGGGCATCGATTGGTTCGGTACAAAATGGCCGGACTCCCATCGAAACGCTGCGTAACGTCCCTCAAAACATTAAAGAATTCAAGCCTGAGGTGATGATGAGCGTACCGGCTCTCTCGAAGAACTTCAGAAAGAATATCGAAAAAACAATTCAGGCCAAGGGTGCTTTTACCGAGAAACTCTTTAACCATGCGCTTAAAGTGGCCTACGCCTATAACGGCGACGGATGGAACAAAGGCAAAGGGTGGCGCGCTTTGCTGAAACCCGAATATGCCCTGTTCGATAAAATCCTCTTTTCGAAAGTTCGTGAAGGCTTTGGCGGAAACCTGCAATTTTTCATTGGCGGCGGGGCCCTGCTTGATATCGAATTGCAACGCTTCTTTAGCGCCATCGGAATACCCGTTTATCAGGGATATGGGCTTACAGAGGCAGCCCCGATTATATCGGCCAACTCCCCCATTGCCGTCAAATTTGGCTCTTCAGGCAAAACAGTAATAAACCTCGATGTAAAAATCTGCGACAACGATGGCATAGAACTGCCTGTAGGGCAAAAGGGCGAAATTGTATGTAAGGGAGAAAATGTGATGAAAGGCTACTGGAACAATCCCAAAGCTACTGAAGAGACCATTGTTGATGGCTGGCTGCATACCGGCGATATGGGCTATCTTGCAGCCGACGGTTATTTGTATGTGTTGGGACGCTTCAAAAGTTTGCTTATTGGCAACGACGGTGAGAAATTTAGTCCCGAAGGTATTGAAGAAGCTTTAATAGACCAAAGTCCGCTGATTGACCAGGCCATGCTTTACAACAACCAAAATCCCTACACTGTAGGTATGATTGTACCCAATATCGCAACCATCAACCGTTTGGTCGAAAAGCAGGGAATACGCCCCGGAAGCCCCGAAGGCAATCAGCGGTCGCTCGAACTTCTTCAGCAAGAGATAGACCAGTATAAAAAAGGAGGAAAATACGAAGGGATGTTTCCCGAAAGATGGCTACCGGCAGCTGTAGCAGTACTTCCCGAAGCCTTTACCGAACAAAACCACATGATTAACAGCACCCTGAAAATGGTTAGGGGTAAGATTACCGACCATTACACCGCTGAACTCGAATATCTCTATACTGCTGAAGCTAAGAACATTATCAACCCATCAAATTTAAATGCCTTGGCCAAATGGCATAAAGCAGAGTAAAATGAGAAGATGCCGGTTTGAGGGCCGGCATCTTTTAAAAAGCAAAAGGTAAAAGGGGTAATAAATAGTGTTTCACCTATTAATACCTAAAACAGGTCAAAGGTTACCCTCAAACAGAAAAAAATTCATTTTATTTTTGTCTGAATATCACAATGGGGTATGGCTACTATCAAATTTTTTCGACTACCGATTTTTACCCATCGGCATTTTATCTTACCTTTGCTACCGAATAAGGGGTGCCTTAAGAAAACAGGCTGAGATCAAACCCATTGAACCTGTCCGGGTAATGCTGGAAAGGGAAAATGTTTTCACCAATTCTTTAAGGGCTCTGCCAAGATAGTTCGTAACCATGTTACCGAAGGTGATATGCCCGTTAGTCCATTCTGTAGGCAAAGCCCAAAAAACAATTGAAATACTCAAAAAAACCTCTTTTCAGGCAATAGTCACTGGCGCCGGCGACCATTGCCATCATACTTTTTATCATTTAAAAAGCTGAAAATGAAAAGAAATTTATTAGCACTCAAATTGGCAATGCTACTTGCTGCCACCACCGCGTTACACACCTTTGCTGTAGCGCAGTCAACCTTCCTGAGCGGTAAAATCACCGACGAGCAAGGTGAACCTCTCCAAGGGGCCAACATATTGCTTGCCCCCGCTCATCATCAAACCGTATCTTCAACTGACGGTAGTTTTGTTTTTCAAAGATTGTCCAAAGGTAATGTTACATTGACGGTTACTTACATTGGATATCAAACAGTAAAAAGGGATATCGAACTGGTTGCCGGGCAAAATCAGCTTAATCTGGTACTCGCCCCATCCGAAATCATGACTGAAGATGTGATTGTATCGGCCGTACGGGCAGGCGACAAAACACCGGTAGCCTATGCCAATCTGAGTGGTGAAGCCATTAAGAAACAGAATGCAGGACAGGATTTGCCCTATATGCTGGCACTCACCCCGTCGCTGGTAACGACCTCCGATGCCGGGACAGGAATCGGGTACACCAATTTTCGCATTCGCGGAAGCGATGCCAATCGAATCAATATCACCATCAACGGGATACCGTTGAACGATGCCGAATCGCATGGCGTTTTCTGGGTCAACATGCCCGATTTTGCTTCGTCGGTAGGTAATGTTCAGGTACAAAGAGGGGTAGGAACCTCGACCAACGGTGCCGGAGCTTTTGGCGGGACAGTCAATATGCAAACCAACAACCTGAGTCTTGAACCATTTGCAAGTTACGAAGGAGCAGCAGGAAGTTTCGGGACAGTCAAAAACACACTTACAGCGGGGACAGGCCTGCTCAATGGCAAATTTACTTTCGATGTCCGCTTATCGAAAATCAACTCCGACGGGTATGTCGACAGGGCTTTCAGCAAGCTGAAATCGTTCTACATGTCGGCCGGGTATCTTTCAGAACGGTCGGTTTTGAAGGTCAATATCTTCTCGGGTGTAGAAAAGACCTATCAGGCATGGAATGGTGTACCCTCCTATTTGCTCGAAACCAACCGGACTTACAATCCCTCGGGCGAATATACCGATGCAGATGGCAATACCGCCTATTATGATAATGAAACCGATAATTATCAGCAGGATCACTATCAGTTACACTACAGCTACAGGCTTGCTCCCGCACTCAACATCAACGCCTCACTGCATTATACCTATGGGCGCGGGTATTACGAAAGCTACAAAGAAGACGCATCGCTCGACGACTATCTGATTCCTTCGGTTGCGTCAGAAAATGTGCTGATTGAAAGCAGTGATTTGATTACACAGAAATGGCTTGATAACGATTTCTACGGTGCAGTGGCCTCGCTGACCTATAAAAAACCTTCCACCGATTTAGTGGTTGGCGGCGCATGGAACCTCTATTCGGGCCATCACTTCGGAGAGGTTATCTGGGCGCAGTACTACGGCAATATCGATCGGGGGCACGAATGGTACCGTTCGACCGGTGAGAAACGGGATTTTAATCTCTTTGCCAAAATCAATCAGCAGTTAAATGAAAGGCTATCGTTCTATGCCGACCTCCAATATCGCCATATCAATTACCGGATTCAGGGAATAGATGATGACCTTCGCGACATTACGCAAGGGCATTTGTTTGATTTCTTCAACCCAAAAACAGGCCTTTTCTATTCGATTGACAACAAACAGAATCTCTATTTCTCGTACGGACTGGCACATCGCGAACCCAATCGCAGCAACTACACCGATGCCACTCCCGGGAAACCACAACCCAAACAGGAAAAGTTACACGATTTCGAACTGGGCTATCAGTATAAAGGCAGAAATGGCGAGCTGGCAGTCAATCTTTACAATATGGTTTATCGCGACCAGCTTATCCTTACCGGCGAGATTAACGATGTTGGCTCGGCAATTATGACCAATGCCCCTAAAAGTTACCGCCGGGGTATTGAATTGTCGGGAAATATTAAAATTGCACCTACATTAAGGTGGAGCGGAAACGCCACTCTAAGCGAAAATAAAATTATTGATTTTGTAGAGTATGTCGACGACTGGGATAACTGGGGCGAACAGGTCGTCACACCGCTCGGCAAAACAACTATCGCCTTCTCTCCCTCATTCATAGCCGGCAGTAACTTTACCTGGCAACCAGTAGGCGAACTAAGTGTCAATTTGCTTACCAATTATGTCGGCAAGCAATTTACCGATAACAGTTCGAGTAACGATAGAGTTCTCGCGCCTTATTTCGTAAGCAATATGAGGATTAGCTACGACTTTAAGCCGAAAATCGTCAAACAGGTAACCCTTTTTGCCCATATCAATAATATTTTCAACGAAAGCTACGAGACCAATGCCTGGGTCTACTCCTATTATTATGAGGGGAAACGAGGAAAACTGGATGGCTATTTTCCGCAGGCAGGCACCCATTTTATGATAGGCTTGACAGCCCGCTTCTGACAATAAAAAAACCCGCAGATTGCGGGTTTTTTATTCGATAATTTTAATTTACTCGCCTCCCAAAATCGATTGTATCCCGGCTTCCGTAAGGGTAAATTCTTTTTCGTCTTTGATACAGAATCCTTTCTTTTCGTTCTTGTTCAGACAATCGCTGGCGTTGAGCAGTTTCTCCACACTGAATCTTTTCAATGTTTTGGAGACAACAGGAGTTGAAAACTTCTGCTGATTTTCGAAAGAGTATAGATAAACTGCGGTAGCCAAAAATTTGCGCACCTGGTTTTTATCGGCCTTCTTATCTACAAGAAACTGATAAAAAGCATTTTCACCGTCATTATCAGCTACTTCAACTGCTACCCTACGACTTTTCCGACCTCTCTTTTTCTCCGGTTCAGACACTATAACCTGAGTATCGGTTTCGGTAGCTTCAAACTCGGCTTTCGCCTGAGGCTGTACCAATCCAGGAATGCGGTTGAGCACCTGATTAAGCTGTCTTTCAACCCAATCCTTTTCCCCTTCGCACGAAAAGTGAAGGTTCTCGAATGAGAAATCAATTTTTGAATCTGCCATTTTAATTGTGAGTTAAATTCTAAATTTCAACATATAAAAATAGATATTTTTATATTACAGGCAAATAAAAGATCATTTTTTCTATTAGCAGATAATCTTTTATCACACCTAAAGGATACTTCTATCTTTTATCCTCCATTTCATTTAGAACCTTTTCTATCTCTAACTCTGTATTGTGAAGTTTTTCGCGACATAAGGTCACCAATACCGAAACCCGTTTTACCTTTTCGGATAACTCATCCACATCCAGGTCGCCGGTTTCAATTTGCTCCAGAATCTCCTCTATCTCGCTGATGGCCTCGCCATAAGTGGGCTTCTTCTTAATTACATTCATCTTTATATGTTTTTTAATTTACTCAATATCTGAAACGGTACTAACAACAATGCCATCCGACAAACGGGTAGTCAACACTTCGCCCGGTTTCAGCTCAGTTTTGCTCTTCACCGCTTTCCCATTGAGCAAAGTGATAGAATATCCGCGCTGCAGGAGCCATTGCGGATCGACAAGCCTCAACCGTTGCGCAGCCAATCCAAGGCGATGGCTTTCGTCGGAAAAGCGTGATTTTAACAGCTGGCGTACAACTTTCGATTGGTTTTTCACCTTGCTTCGTTCGTTGGCTATGCAATTGCGGCTACCTGAAACCATCCGCGTAAGATACTTATCGAGGGTATAACCGGCACTTCCAACCATTTTATTGCTATTCAGGTGCAATTGGGCAAACAGCTTGTCTAACATGTGGCCGCGCAACTGCAAATCGTGCTGAACACCATGTTTGACCTTCGATGCCAGTTGCATCAGTTGGTGCCGCGAATCGGAAATCTGTTCACGTACAAGCGGGGCCAGCAACGTACTCCATCGTTCAAGTTTCAATTTCTCTTCGGCAATAATCGCTTCAACCATTTCGGTAAATTGAAGCTCCAACTCGTTCAGTTTAGCATCGAAAACCGCTGCACCATCAATCAAAAACTCGGCCACTGCCGTTGGTGTTTTCAGTTTTGTGTGCGCCACCAAATCGACAATCGACTCATCCTTTTCGTGGCCAATTCCGGTGAGGACCGGCAGTGGAAACTGGGTAATATGATAAGCCAGATCGTAATTGTCAAAACAACTTAAATCGGCCACTGCACCACCGCCTCGGATAATCACCACGCAATCGAAGAAATTATCATACCCGAAAATGGTATCCAACGCAGTAATTATCGATTGCGCAGCCAATTCACCCTGCATCACGGCCGGGAAAAGGCGAAGGTAAAAACGATAGCCATAACGGTTTTGGGTCAACTGGTCGACAAAATCCTGATAGCCAGCGGCTGTAGGCGAAGAAATTACGGCAATTCTCTGAGGGACGAGTGGCAGTTCCAGCTCTTTGTTCATATCAATTACCCCTTCGTCAGTCAGGCGGCGAATGATATCGCGACGCCGTTTAGCCATATCACCAAGGGTATATGTTGGGTCGATATCACGGATATTCAGCGAGTAACCATACAGTTCATGAAACTCGACTGAGGCACTGACCAGAATTTTAATTCCTTCGGTAAGTAGCTGTCCGGTAGTCGTTTCGAAAAAAGGGCGCAACATTCTGAAAGTATAAGACCAGATAGTGGCCCTTGCCTGGGCCACAATTCGGTCGCCATGCTCTTCTTTTTCGATCAGGACCAGATAGCAATGGCCATTGGCCTGAATTTTTATTTCAGAAATTTCGCCAATCACCCAAACAGATGCAGGGAAAGCCGCCGAAAGTGCCTCCTTCACCTTACTGTTCAATTGCGATAGTTTCAATTTATCGTTCATCACTCCAAAGGTAACAAGAAAGTTGAATCGCATTCACGAAGCCAACATTTCAATCATAAAAACGGAGGAGATATTTATCGTTTATCCATTGCGCAAAACGTAGCAATGCACAAGCTTTTTGTCTATTTTCATTCGGTGAAACGGCAGCGAAAAACAATGAAGAAATCAAAATCCAACCATAGGGTTATCAACATATTACTCTTTCCACTCTCGCGAAACGGATGGCCATTTACCCTTGCAGCGGTAACTTTCACGCTGGTTCAATTGGCAACCAAACACCCGCATTTCACCGAAAGATATTATGCTCAGGCACTCTATCCAATGATCGCCGCTTCGCTGTCGTGGATAAGCCACCACTTTGCGTTCTCGCTTTGGGATATTTCGTGGATACTGATGATTGCAGCAGCAGTTATGTTAATTATCCTGATGATTATCCGCAAAATTCCTTTTTGGCGTTCGCTACTGCGTCTGTTGCAAAGTGCTGCCATTCTCTACACCATCTTTTATTGGTGCTGGGGGTTTAACTACTTCCGCCAACCGATGGCACAACGGATGGAATGGAAGCCTGTTGAATTGAACGATGACCGTTTTCTGGCCTCTTTCGATACGTTAATCACGGCAGCCAACCAATCAAAATGCAATATTTCGAAGGCTGACTATGCGGCAATTGACAAAGCCGTGGAGGCTTCGTACCGGAAAAATGCAAAGATGCTGGCCCTTCATTATCCCAACGGGAACCGTCGACCTAAAACCATGTTGTTCAGCGCCTTTTTTGCCAAAGCGGGCATAAGTGGATATTATGGCCCCCTTTTCAGCGAAGTACACCTGAATGCCAATACACTTCCGGGCGAATATCCTTTTGTGCTGGCCCACGAGAAAGCCCATCAGTTTGGAATTACCGGCGAAGCGGAAGCCAATTTTATCGCCTGGTTTATCTGTTCGCAGTCGGATGACCAACGGCTTCAATACTCCGGAAACTTAAACCTGTTGCGTTATTTTCTTTCGGATGCTTTTGCTGCCAAGGATTTGAAAAAATTTCTGCAACGTTTCGACAAGAAAGCCCTCGACGACATCGTGGCCCAGCGGAGCCACTGGCTGGCACTTCGGAACGAAACTATCGACAAAGCGCAGACCGCAGCCAACGATGCCTATCTGAAATCGAACAAAATCGACGATGGGGTTAAAAATTACAATAAAGTGGTAGCACTAACCATTCAGTGGATGGAAAACCAAAAAACAAAGTAGCTCAATTCTTTCTTCTTACTGAAAACGCTCGGGAACTGTTGGTTCAGTCAATTGTCCGCGCATGCGATCGAACGCATCAAAAGTTTTCTGCTGAACCGAATCGGCCACTTCAGGGTTAAGCAATTTTCCTTGCTGATAGTGTAACCGAAAAGCCTCCTTCCCTTCTTCGGTAAAGAAAGTCCATTCGCCATCGGGCTGGTTGGCCGTATATTTTCCTTCGAGTTGTGGCTGCCCGTTCTCGTAATAGGCAATCGACCATCCGTTGCGTTGGCCATCTTTAAACATCAACTCCGCTTTTTTGGCCCCTGACGAAAAGAATTCCTTCCAGGGGCCATCAACCTGGTCATTCGAGTAATGGGTATCGCGGGCAATATTGCCATCTGCAAAATAGGTCACCGATTGCCCGTTTCGTTTGCCGTTGGTATAATTTTCGCGGCCCACAATGGTTTTATCGTTATAATAGGTCCAGATGCTATCTTTGGCTGTACCAGCAAAAATCCCCTTGGCATAAAGCACTCCTTCGTCATCGAACAGCGATGCTTCAACCCTTTCACTATTGGCCCCATGCAACATGATGGCCTTGATTTTCCCGTTTTCGTGATAACGTTTCCACTCGCCAACCGGTTTTCCGTCGACAAACAATCCTTCATAGCGTAGCGTCCCGTCAGGATATTTCGCGATCCAAATACCCTGCTTTTGCCCTTTGGCATCGGTTTGGTTAACTTTTGCCTGAGCGCTTCCCGTCAAGGAAAAGGCGATAATAAAAACGATAGTGATAAGCGTGCGCATAACCGTTAATTTGGGGTAAAAATAAAAAATCCTGCCCGAAAAACAGACAGGATTTTAATATGGTAGACCTGAGCCATCAACCGCCGAAATCGTCGAAAAGGACATTTTCGTCGGGAACGCCCAACTCGTAAAGCATTTTGGTAACGGCTGCATTCATCATCGGCGGGCCGCAGAGATAGTAATCAATCTCTTCGGGTTCCTCGTGTTTACTGAGATAGTTATCGTAAATCACCTGATGGATAAAGCCTTTTGGGCCAGTCCAGTTATCTTCAGGCTGCGGATCTGAAAGCGCGAGGTTGAACTTGAAGTTAGGGAAATTTTCTTCGATAGCGCGGAACTGTTCGTAATAGAAAACCTCTTTCCACGAACGGGCGCCATACCAGAATGTGACCTTCTTTTTGCTCTCTTTCACCGTGTGGAAAAGATGGAAGAGGTGCGAGCGCATCGGTGCCATACCGGCGCCACCACCAATAAACATCATTTCATTGTCATTGTCTTTCAGGAAGAATTCGCCGTAAGGACCTGATACCGTTACCTTATCACCCGGTTTGAGCGAGTAGATATACGATGAACAGATACCCGGGTTCACCTTCATAAAGCCTCCGTTGACCCGGTCGAACGGTGGAGTGGCGATACGGATGTTCAACATCACGATGTTACCTTCAGCCGGGTGATTGGCCATTGAATAGGCACGATAAGTCGGCTCGGGGTTCTTCATCTTCAGGTCGAACATCTTATATTTTTCCCACTCTGGGCGAAATTTCTCGCCAATCTCAAATTCTTTGAAGTCGACTTCGCATTTCGGAACGTCAATCTGGATATAACCTCCCGATTTGAAATCGAGCGTTTCGCCTTCGGGAAGCCTTACCACAAACTCTTTGATATAAGTGGCCACATTGTTGTTCGAAACAACGGTACACTCCCATTTTTTAATCCCCAGGATTTCCTGGTGCATGTGCATCTCGATATCCTCTTTCACCTTTACCTGGCAAGCGAGGCGCCAGTGGTCGGCCTGCTCCTTACGGGTAAAGAAGCCCGTTTCGGTAGGAAGGATAGAGCCGGCACCCGAGGAGACCTGACAGCGGCACATCCCGCAGGTTCCGCCACCACCACATGCTGATGGAAGAAAAACTTTGCTGTTGCCCAAGGTAGATAGAAGCGTATTTCCCGGTTCGGTTTCAATCACTTTAAAACCGTCGTTGATACTTACTTTAACCGTTCCGGTCGGGGTTAATTTCTTTTTCACATACAACAAGATTCCGACAAGCAGCAGTGTAATCAGCAAGAAAACCACTACTCCGGTAATCAGCACTTTTGTCAAGCTTAATATGATCATTGTTCAGAAGTTTAAATGTTTATGTGAAAAATCAGAGTTTAATTCCCATGAAACCCATGAAAGCCATACCCATTAATCCAGTGATGATAAACGATATGCCCAGACCACGCAGTGGAGCCGGAACATTCGAATATTTGATTTTCTCGCGGATAGCTGCTATCGCTACAATGGCAAGGAACCAACCTGTACCGGAGCCAATGCCATAAACAGTAGCTTCGCCAACGTTGATAAATTCCTTTTGCTGCATAAACAACGACCCCCCAAGAATGGCACAGTTCACTGCAATCAGCGGAAGAAAAATCCCCAGCTGGGTATAAAGTGCTGGTGCAAACTTCTCAACAATCATTTCGACCAACTGCACCATCGCGGCAATGGTCGCAATAAACATGATGAAACTGAGGAAGCTGAGATCGATGGCGGCAAAATCTTCGCCCAACCATTTCAGCGCACCCTCTTTCAACAGAAAGTTTTCGAGCAGGTAGTTGACCGGTACGGTAATCATCTGTACAAAGATAACGGCCAGCCCCAGACCTGTGGCGGTTTTCACTGATTTCGACACTGCCAGATAGGAACACATCCCCAGGAAGTAGGCAAACACCATGTTGTCGAGGAAAACCGACCGGATAAATAAATTGATATATGTTTCCATTTTGTCTGTTTATTCGTGTTAGTGATTAATCCTCAATTAATTCACGACGTTTGCTGCGTTGTATCCAGATGATAACGCCCACGGTAATCAACGCCATCGGGGGAAGGATCATCATCCCGTTGTTCGAATACCACCCGCCATTGGCAATGTACCAGCCTTCAGGGATAATCTTGAATCCCCACAGTGAACCCGAGCCCAACAATTCGCGGAAGAAACCAACGATAACCAGCACAACGCCATAGCCCAGCCCGTTACCTATCCCATCGAGAAACGAAGGCCATGGCTTGTTCCCAAGCGCAAAAGCTTCGAGGCGCCCCATCAGGATACAGTTGGTAATAATCAACCCAACGAATACCGAAAGCTGTTTCGAGACATCGTAAACATACGCACGAAGTACCTGGTCGACAAGGATAACCAATGCGGCTACCACTACCAGCTGAACGATGATACGGATACGGTTCGGGATTGTATTTCGGAGCAATGAAATAATCAGGTTTGAGAATGCCGTAACGATAATGACCGAGAGCGACATTACGACTGCGGGTTTCAATTGCGCGGTAACTGCCAGCGCTGAGCAGATACCAAGAACCAGAACCGTGATAGGGTTTTTAGCGCTCAACGGTTCGGAGAGCAGCTTCAGGTTCTTTTTTGAAAATAGTGATTCTTTGTCGCTCATAACTATTTTTTAAGAGTTTTAAGAAATTCCTGATAAACAGATAAATCGTCCCACAACATTTGTTGAAGGGCCTTACTGGTAATGGTACCGCCCGAGATGGCATCCACACTATGCTCAGGAGCAGCCTTTTCGCCTGCTTTGGCAATAATAATGGAAGTAAGGGTACCATTGTTATCGAAAATGGTTTTGCCGATAAATGGTTTTTGGAACCACTCTGTATTGATTTCAGCCCCTAATCCGGGGGTTTCGCCCTGATGGTCGAAACTTGCACCGTAAATGGTATTGGCATCTTCGTTGAGAGCCATATAGCCCCAAATTGGGCCCCAGAGGCCCGTCCCGCGCAAGGGCAAGATGTATTTTACACCCTGGTCGCCAAGATTGGCCACGTATACCGGTAACCGGCGTTCCTCAATTGGTTTACTGTGTTCAACTTTCAAATCGATATCAAAAGCAGAGCCTTCAGCTTTTTCACCTTTGCTGTTCACCACATACATCTCGGTAATGGTTTTGGCAAAAACATCTTCGGCAGTCAAGGCATCAGCTGCTACATTGATTGATTTCAGGATATTCTGTTTTTTCTCAATCTCGGCATTCTTGGTCTGCGCCGGCTTCAGGCTTACAGCTGCAACAGCCAGAAGCGCTGCAACCAAAACCACCATCACCGTGGCGTAGATGAATGTATATGAATTTCCGTTCTTATCCATGGTTCAATTTTTTTAAGCTTTAACAATTGAGCGTTTCAACCTCCGTTTGATATTGGCCTGAACCACATAATAATCGATAAGCGGAGCAAACATATTCATAATCAGAATCGCCAACATGGTACCTTCGGGATAAGCAGGGTTAACCACTCGTATCAGCACCGTAAATATGCCAATCAGTGCCCCGTAAATCCATTTCCCGGTATTGGTTTGCGAACCCGAAACAGGGTCGGTTGCCATAAATACAGCACCGAACAGGAACCCGCCCATCAACAGGTGGTGCCATGCCGGAATCTGCATGTAGGCATTTGAACCCAGTAAATTGAATAATCCGCCCAGCGCAAGCGCCCCCAAAATGGTTGAAAGAATGATACGCCAACTGGCAATACCAGTCCACAATAAGATTACCATACCGATTAAGATGGCCAGTTTGGAGGTTTCGCCCACCGAACCTGGCATAAAACCAATAAACATATCACTGACAGAGAAGGTGACAGGTTGACCGGCCGCAGCCTGCGCCAGCGGGGTGGCACCCGAAAAGCCGTCAACCAGCTTATCGCTGCCAGCGCTCACCCAAACGGAGTCGCCCGAAAGTTGCGACGGATAGGCAAAGAAAAGGAAAGCCCTGGCAACCAGTGCCGGGTTCCAGATATTCATCCCTGTTCCACCAAAAACCTCTTTCGAAAAGACAACCGAGAAGGCTACAGCCACAGCGACCATCCAGAGCGGAGTAGTCACCGGGATTACCAACGGTATCAACATCCCTGTAACCAGGTAACCTTCATTCACTTCGTGGCCACGCATCTGCGCAGCGGCGATTTCGATTCCCAACCCGACCACATACGAAACGATGATCAACGGAAGGACTTTGAGGAACCCGTACCAGAGACTTGGCCAGAGCGCCGCTTCCTGCCCGGTAGCAATGAAATGCTGGTAACCAACATTGTACATCCCAAAAAGCAACGATGGGATTAATGCAAGAATCACCACGGTCATTGTACGCTTCAAATCGGTGTAGTCGCGAACGTGAGTGCCTTGCTTGTTGGTGTGATTCGGAACAAAGAGGAAGGTTTCGATGGCGCCAAACCCCGATTTAAACCGGTGGAGTTTCCCGCCTTTTTCAAAGCTGGGCTTTTGTTTGTCGAACCAATTTCTTAATGCTTTCACTCGATATTTATTTTAATTTTTATACGCTTGATTTTGAGCCATAAAGCTCGTATTGAATAACTTTCGATATCCTGAATTAGCTAAGCTCTTTGATCATGGAATTGATACCACCTCTCAGAATAGACTGTACCTTGATTTTGGAGGTACAAATATATTCGCAAAGGGCCAAATCCTCTTCAACCACCTCGTAAATACCGAGTTGCTCCATAGCATCGATATCGTTGGCCAAAATTGCCTTCAGCAGATATACCGGAAGAATATCCATTGGCAATACCTGTTCGTATTGATCGGAAAGGACAAATGCGCGCGCTTCGCCATGCATATTGGTATCGAGAATATACTTTTTCTTTCCCGAGCCCATCCATGAGAAGAAAGTGCGCGACGGGCTAAATTTCCCGAACCCGGGCGTAGCCCAACCGAACATTTCGTAATAGTTGCCTTCGGGAATCACCGAAACCATCGAATCGTAATAACCAAGGAAATTATCGGCAGCTACCGCCGTACCGGTCAATATATTTCCACTAATAATACGGTTGTTTTTGCCTTCGAGATGGTTTTTAAGCAATACCGACAGGTTTGCACCTTTCCAAAAGCGGTAATATTTGGGTTCCTTTACTTCCGAGCCAACCAGCGCAACTATTTTCGAAGCATCGAATTTGCCTGTCAGCAGCAGTTTACCAATCGTAACAACATCCTGCGGGGCTACAGTCCAAACCACTTCGCCTTTGTTAATTGGTGAAACGGCAGCAATCTGAATCCCAACATTCCCGGCCGGATGCGGCCCGTCGAAGTAGTTCAGTTGCACACCCTGAGTCGATGCAAAAAGCTTATTTTCTTTTTTGGCTGAAAGGCCAAGGTTTACCTTCCCGTTGCCCAGCTTCAGCAATGCGTTGATACCGGCCTGCCAACTGCTCTCTTCGCCTTTCAGGATAAAGTCGAAATCGGGAGCCAGAGGTGAACTGTCGAAACAGGAAATAAAGATGGCTTTAGGTTGATCAGTCGGACGGGCAATGATACCAAACGGACGAGTTTTCACAGATGGCCACAAACCTGATTTCATCAGAAGAGCCTTTATCTCGTCAGTGCTAAGCTTTTGCGGATCAACCTTACCGAAATCCTCGGACAGATCGGCACCGTCGGCTTTTACTACAACTTCCAACACTTTACGGCGTTCGCCACGATTGATGGCTACCACTTCGCCGCTAACAGGTGAAGTAAAATTCACCTCGGGTTGATATTTGTCGAAAAAGAGCGGAGTCCCGGCTTTTACCGTATCGCCGACTTTAACCGTCAGCTTGGGAATCAGTCCGTGAAAATCTGTTGGTTTGATGGCAAAGGTCTCAGGCTTCGCGATATGTTCCAGAACGTTGGCGGCTTCGCCTTTAATCTGGATATCTAAACCTTTCTTGAGCTTGATAACTTTTGACATTGTAAAGATTGGTGTTAAATTTGTGCGACAAAAATAAATATTTGAACAGTTAATCACAATTTTTAACTGAAATTATAACAAGTTGTCAATCAACTACTATCCAGGAGGTTGCCATAAAATCCTCATATTTTAACATTTATTTAAAACGTTGCAATAAGGTTCTGGCATGAAATCAATAAAAATGCTCAATAACATATTTGTCTTCATACGCTCGATAGCCTGGTTAAGTTTAGTTGCCCTGCTGTTTTTTTTTAATGGTGCCAATGGTCAGACGGCCAGCAATATCGATGCCATTTACAGCAAAACCATTAAATCGGTTCAATTTTTCCGTGAAGGATGGGAATTTTCGATGCCAATTATCGATTTGGGAAGTGAACAGCGGCTCTTGCTGAAGTTCGACGACCTGAATCCCGATGCCCAAAACTACAACTATTCGGTAACCCATTGCGATGCCGGCTGGAACACCTCCCGTCTGGTAACCTCGGAATACATGCAGGGCTTTTTTGATAACCCGATCAACGACTATGCCTTTTCCATCAACACCACGATGCGTTATGTGAACTATCAGCTGGTTTTACCCAACGACGATGTCCGACTGCTTATTTCGGGCAATTACCTGCTCACCGTTTGGGCCAACAGCGACAAGGAACATCCGGTGCTGACCCGTCGGTTTTATGTTTGCGAACCAGAAGTACAAATCAGAGGTGAAGTGAAAAAGGCCACTTTCGACAGTTTTCGAGGCCCTAATCAGGAGATCGATTTTGTAATCGACCATCCCAACTTCCCAATCCGCGACCCGCGCAACGATATCAAAGTGGTGCTGATGCAAAATTCTGAACCCGATAACAAAATCACCAACCTTAAACCGCTCTTTATCCGACAAGGTCAACTCGACTACAACTACAACCGTGAAAATGTCTTCGCCGGAGGGAACGAATTCCGCAATTTCGATACAAAGAACCTTCAAATCACGGGCCGGGGAGTAAGCAAAATTGAATATCTGGGCGGCGACTACCACGTTACCCTGCAGACCGACCAGCCCAACCCATCGACGCTATACCTTTCGGAAAACGATTTGAACGGCAACTATTTGGTCAAAAACGACAGGGTACGCGATTCCGATTTGGAGTCGGACTATATCTTTGTTAAGTTCTCGCTCAAACCGTCGTCACCCACCGATGGCGCCGATATTTACGTTTACGGGGCGCTGACCGATTGGCAGTGTAACCCGGCTAACCGGATGAAATTCAATCCCGAAAAAGGGCAATATGAAGTTACACTGCTATTGAAGCAGGGCTTTTACGACTATCGCTATATCTATCGCGAAAAAGGAAGCAGCCAGAACAACGTTGCCCCCTTCGAAGGCAGCTTTGTTGAGACAGAAAACGATTACCGCATTTTTGTCTATTTCGGTGAATTCTCATCGCGCTACGAACGGCTGATAGGTTACCGAACCTTTAATTCAGTAAAAAGATAACCATTACAAAAAATTGGGAGATAACAGCAACCCATTTCGATTTTACTCCCGAAATAATGTTATTTTTAGCACGATAAAAACCTGCAATTCACTTTTATACAACCAACTATGCACGAAGACTTGCTTCAACTCGATGCCATCAGGCTCAATTTTAGCTCAGCAAGTTTACACATCATGAATATTACCATCGGTTTTATCATGTTTGGTGTAGCCCTTGGAATCCACTGGGAGAATTTCAAAAACATTTTCAGTAACCCTCGATTGCTCATAATCGGGTTATCGAGCCAGTTCCTGCTGCTGCCTGCCGTTACTTTTCTGGCAGTACTCGCCTTTGGCCGGTTTATAACCCCTTCGGTGGCCTTCGGGATGCTTTTGGTTGCCTCGTGCCCCGGTGGAAATATCTCCAATTTTATCTCCAGTTTTGCCAAGGCCAATGTTGCCCTCTCGGTAAGCCTTACGGCTATGGGCACCGTGCTTGCCGTTATCTTCACCCCGCTGAATTTTGCCTTCTGGGGAGGTTTGTATTCGGCCACCTCTCCGCTGCTGCGCCCAATCGAAATCGACACCGCAGATATTTTTAAAACCATTTTTATTTTGCTGGGATTGCCTATTTTGGCCGGAATCTATTTCTCGCAGAAATATCCGAAGTTGACTGCCAAAATCAGAAAACCCATCGAGAATATCTCGCTGATAGTCTTTATCAGTTTCGTCATTTTGGCCTTCCGCAACAACTTCGGTTACTTTGTTCGCTATATCGACTGGATAATTGTGATAGTACTGGTTCACAATGCACTGGCACTACTTTCCGGTTACTGGTTTTCGAGAGCGATGGGGCTGAAACGGACCGAACGCCGCACAATAGCCATCGAAACAGGCATTCAAAATTCAGGACTTGGTTTGGTATTGCTCTTCAACCCCAAAATATTTCCACCCGAGATGCACATGGGCGGGATGGCCTTTATTGCTGCTTGGTGGGGTATCTGGCACATTATATCCGGACTAACGCTCGCCTTTATCTGGTCGAGAGTCAGGACTTCTGAAAAATTAGCCGTCGAAGAGGTTCATGGATAAGATTGAAAAAAAGTCAATTGGCTATTCGCTGCTCTTCTATCCGGTAAAATGGTTCTATTACCTCTATTACCGCAAAGTGATTATTACAGGGAAAGCAAAAATCCCTGTTGGGCAACCCATAATCTTTGCCGCCAACCACCAGAATGCCCTGATGGATGCGCTGGCGATACTGATGGCGGCCAACCGTCCGGTCGTTTTTCTTTCGAGGGCCGATATTTTTACCAACAAACGCATAGCCCGAATCCTCAACTTTTTACGAATGATGCCGGTTTACCGCCTCCGCGACGGGTTCGATTCGATGGGCAAAAATCAGGAAAGCTTCGTTCATACGGCACGGGTGTTGAAATCAGGCACGCCGTTGGCCATTCTTCCCGAAGGGGTTTACTCGCCTAAGAAAAGGTTGCTTCCGCTGAAAAAAGGAATCTGCCGCATCGCCTTCCAAACTGCCGAAACCAGTGGTTTTACCATGAATATCTTTATCGTCCCCATCGGTATCGATTACACGGCCTATCAAAAGGCGGGCACCGAACTGGTCATCAACTACGGGGATCCGATAGCCATTTCCAATTATTACGCAGACTATCAATCCAATCCGCAAAAAACAATCAACAGCCTGCGCGACCAAATTGCCCGTGCGCTGAAAGAGGTGATGATTCACACTGAAGATGAGGGGCATTACCACCTGATTCATGCTTTGGCCGAAACGGCACTAAGCAGCTATCTGACCCAGCAGAAACTTTCAAACAACCGCTACAGCCGTTTTCAGGCCACACAAAAACTAATTGCCCTTATCGGGAAGGGCATCGAAAGCGGGACAATCAACATTGACGCCGCAAGCAGACAAACGGAAGCATACCAACGGCAACTGAATCAATATGGTTTAAAGGATTGGCTTTTCGAACTTCCCCTGCCCAACCGGCTATCTGTTGCGACGGAAGCCTTGCTCTGGCTGGCCGGCTCTCCGCTGTTTCTTTACGGTTTAGCCATAAATTATCTGCCCTATAGCCTGCCCGGAAGGGTTGCCCGAAAAATGAAGGATAAGCAATTCGTAAGTTCTGTTAATTTCGCTCTCGGTTTGATTCTCTTCCCGATATGGCACCTTATTCTTTTAGTTATCTGCCTAATATCGGGAATGGGGGCAATCGCTTCGCTGATGCTGCTCGTCAGTTGGGTTATTGGTGGAATCTTTGCCTTTTATCATGCCAGACGTTTCAAAAAATTGAGCGGGAAATATCGTCTTTGGCAACTCCTTAGAAAGCAAAAATCAGTTTACCGGCAAATGGCCGAAGAAAGGAAGAAAATCATCCAAACTGTTTTAGCGCAAGCTATCAGCAACGAAAATATCAAACAACAAAAAGAGAACCAATGAAACTGAATTCGAAACTGCACTATGCCATTAAGACATTGGTTTGTATCGCCATTTATGCCAACGAAAACGGGATAACGCAAAAAGAGATTGCCCTGAAAATGAACTTCTCGTACAAGTTTCTCGACCATGTAATGACTGCATTGAAAGTGGCTGGCATCGTCCATAAACTTCCCGGAAGGTTAAAAGGATATGTGCTGACCAAAGACCCTCACAACATAACCATCTATCAGGTTTACAAGGCATTCGAACCCGAATTGGGTGTCTTTCCATGCGTCACCGGTAATATCGATTGTACCCATTCAACCGAATGCGCCACCCACAGCTTTTTCTGCGATTTAAACCAAAATATCATCCTTAAGCTTGAAAGCACCACTATCGGGCAGTTAAAGGAGAGCCAGCTCGATTGTACCACAAAGGAACCGCTTTAACTGTTTCGCTTTCTTTTCAAAAAGAAATAAACCGGTATACCAGCTAAAATCAGCGTTAATCCAATGGCAGCCTCGCGCGGACGGGTAATTACCGTATTGAAAAATAGCACAATGCAGAACAAGATAAAGATTGCCGGCACAACCGGGTAGCCCCATGCCTTATAGGGACGATAGGCATCGGCCATTTTGCGACGTAAAATAAAGACCCCCAGTGCCGTTGCACCGTAAAAAATATAGACCGAGAAGATAACCATATCGGTTAGCTGGTCGAAGGTTCCCGAAAGGACCAAAACGGATGCCCATATTCCCTGAAAGACCAACGAATGCGATGGTACCCCTGCATGGTTCAAATGACCGGCACTGCGAAAGAAAAGCGAATCGCGCGACATGGCAAAATAGGTGCGCGAACTGGCCAGAATCGTGGCATTGGTACATCCCAGCGTGCTAACCAAAATCAGCAGTGAAATAAAAAGCACCCCGTTGCTTCCCCAAAAACTCCGCACAGCCTCCACCGCTGCAATTTGATTGCCCGACTGGTATATTGCTTCGAATGTCGTTACCGGAAGCAACGCCAGATAGGTAATGTTGACCAACAGATAAAGGGCAATCACCATCAATACCCCCAAAATAATCCCACGGGGGATATTGCGGTTAGGCTCTTTCACTTCGCCGCCAATAAAGCCAACCGTTACCCAACCCTGATAGGCCCAGAAGGCCGCCAGCATAGCGGTAAAAAACGAAGAGATTGTCATAGCCTGCCCCGACACCGTTTTGAAACTGAAGATTTCGGGCAATGTTGCATGGCTATTCTTCAGCCCGAAAACCAGGATAACAAAAATACCGGCAAATACGGTAATCAGCACGGCTTTGCTAACCCCTGCTCCCTCTTTTAACCCCAGGATATTGACAAAAGTAAGTGCCAGAATCAGCATAATGGCCACCAACTTAACATTAAGTTCGGCAAACGGGGAAAAAATTCCCCCAATGGAAATGGTGCTTAGCGAAGGAAAAACCTCCGGTAGGTTCACCATGCTATGCAACGACTGGGCAAAAACATAGGCCAGCGAGGCTATTGCGGCAGTCTGAATCACGGCAAAAAGCGACCAACCATAGATAAAGGCAAAAAAACGATTGTATATTTTTTTGTAGTAGGCAAAATCGCCTCCGGTATCGGCCAACAAACCAGCCACTTCGGCATTACTCAATGCCCCCATCAGGGTAATCAGGCCGGCAGCAACCCAGGCGGCAATAATCCAGCCCGAACTATGCAATTCGCCAGCCATCGGGGCAATCTTTTTGAAAACCCCTGAGCCAACAATATTTCCTACCACCACCACAATCACATAGCCTAATCCCAGTGTGCGGACCAATCCTTTTTGATAATTCATCTCTTCGGCAAAGTTTGTAAGCGTATCCTGCAAAAATAAGTTTTCCGTCAATGCAAAAAGCAGTTCTCCTCCTGCTAAAAATCTGATAAATCATTGGGGCATCAGTTCTGCATTCACAAAAAAGAATAGAGCTTCTCCTTGTTTCGCTTAACAAAAAATCGCTACATTTGACTACATATTGGTCAAATAAAAGATTAAATAATAATCATAAAACCGCCATAAAACCCTCGATATGCACTTTTCATCGAACCTGAAATTTCTGCGCAAAAGGCGCAACCAAACACAAGAGGTAATTGCTTCGGCACTCAATATCAAGCGGTCGACACTGAATAACTACGAGAATGGCATCTCGTGGCCAGGCATTCCGACACTAATCGCACTGGCCGACTATTTCAGGGTAGCCATCGACACCCTGCTGCGAATCGATATGAGCCAACTGCACGAAAGCCAGCTTTCGCAACTGGAACACGGACAGGATATCTTTGTAAAAGGAAGCCAGTTACGCGTGCTGGCCACTACCGTCGACCGGCAAAACCGCGACAATATTGAACTGGTGGCCGATAAAGCCAAAGCAGGTTACCTCAACGGCTTTTCCGACCCCGAATATATTGCTGAACTACCCGTTTTTCAACTTCCTTTCCTGTCGAAAGAACGGAAATACCGTACCTTCCAAATCAGCGGCGACTCGATGCTGCCCATACCCGATGGCTCATGGGTTACCGGAGAATTTGTACAAGACTGGAACGATATCCGCGATGGCGAACGATACATTGTACTCACCTTAAATGAAGGGCTGGTTTTTAAGAAGATAATGAATGAGTTGAAAACCCGTGGGGCATTGCAACTGATTTCGACCAACAGCAATTATCCCCCGTACGACCTCCCGGTGGATGAGGTCAAAGAAATCTGGCGGTTTATCCATTACATCACCAACGAAGTGCCCGAACCCTATACCCTGCAACAGGTGGGCGAAAACATCACTCATTTGCAGCGCCAAATAGCGGGGATACGCGAGAAACTGGAAGAAAAACCACAATAAGGCGTAGCCGTCGAATCTTTGTAGCTTAAGCCATAACAGAAAACCCGGAGCAGCGGCGCTGCGATATCCTCAACCAAACTATATTCGACAGCTACACTGCCGTATTGCCTCGCACATACCTACTGCTACAAAGATTAGGCAACTACGTTGCCATTCGACACCTTATCAAACCCCGCTCCGTAAGGGAAACCTTGCGCCCCTAACCCATCAACACCATACCTTTGCTACACCTTCTCCGCGTTATCCGTGTATTATTCATGTATTATATCTGTATATTGTGTGTCTTTGAACACACAATATACACAGAAGATACACACAAGATACACACAAGATATGGAGTTAGTAGGGAGATGGTAAGGGGAAGCTTGTTAATACTTTTATATATCAATCGTTACATTGGGAATATGAATTCGAAATATATGTGATTAATAAATTTGGTGGCTTCTGAAATGCGCCCGATTAGCAACGCCATTTATGGCATTATTGAAATAAACATACCGCTCAAATCTGATTAAATTGATTTTTTGACAATTTCAAAACCATATTCCTCAATAAATTTGTTGTATTCTTTTTCAAATGAAACCTTACCGTGATGTTCTGCTTGTCTGGCGATATAATTTCTGACAATATTCACTTTATCATCACCAACCCCGATTGCAAGGTATTCATCCTGCCATTCGAATTTGGAAGTAGTCAATTGCAATAGGTTAATCCAATGTGATGATTCGCCTTTAATCAACTGTGCAATCTTGCCAATACTTAAATCATCGTTCAACGAAACTAGCATGTGAACGTGGTCGGTGTACCCATTAATAAAATCGATATAAATATTTTTCGTTTTGGCATTTTCGCGGATATGGGCAAAAAGTTGCTTTCGGATAGATTCATTCAAAAAAGGAAACCGGTGTTTTGTTGACCAAACGTAATGAACATAGACTTTGATGTATGACATAACTTCAGGTTCTTAATTTGAATTTCAACACATTCAAAAATACAATTTCCCTGTGAATGATTGATATGGTTGCGATAGACAACTCGTTCATTGTGGCAGGTTCGTTTTCGATAACCGTAGCCTGAAGGCTGCGGCTATTCATTGTCGTTCAAATTTGATTGGGTATTTGAATTTAAAAAAACTGCAATTAATAAATTCGATGGCCTTCTGAAATGCGTCCGATTAGCAACGCCATTTATGGCGTTAGATAAAAATCAAATATTCCAACGGGGCTTTAGCCATAGCTGCGGCAATTTATTATGGTCCAAATTTAATTTGGCATGAATTTGAACATTTGCCATTGAATCATCTCAGATGCAAAACGAACTGATGGGCTGAAATCGGTAAAGTTTCGAGGTAAAAGGCCTAACAAAAAGAGAGCCAAATATTGAATTTGACTCTCTTGCATTTGAGCGGAAAACGAGACTCGAACTCGCGACCCTCAGCTTGGGAAGCTGATGCTCTACCGACTGAGCTACTTCCGCCTGTTGTGTGGCAAAAATAGGCTTTTTTTGAGAATTGCAATATTGATATCCCTTAAAAATGATGACTTATTCTTATCGTTATATATTTTTCTGTTCAATCATGAACCAAGCCCTTTTTAATCTGTTAAATATTTTAAAATCTTATTATTTACCAAAAAAGTTATATCCAATGAAACCGATTGTTGACATTGAAGGGATTGGTCCCGTAATGGAAGAGAAATTAAAGGGTGCCGGTGTCAATTCAGTTGAGAAGTTGCTCGAAGCAGGTGCCTCGAAAGCTGATCGAAAAAAACTTGCCGAAGAGACGGGCATTGACGAAGCCAAGATTTTAAACTGGGTCAATAAGGCTGACCTTTATCGAATCAAAGGCGTTGGTGCCCAGTTTTCTGAACTGCTTGAGGCGGCAGGTGTCGATACCGTTAAGGAACTTCGTAACCGAAATGCCGAAAACCTGCATGCCAAACTGGTAGAGGTTCAGGCTGAAAAGAAACTGACCCGTGCAGTCCCTGCGCTTTCGCAAGTTGAAGATTTTATCAACCAGGCTAAAGAATTACCACCGGTTGTCACTTATTAAAGCAACCGGGGCTTGTTGAAAGCTCTCAGAAAAAGCAAAAAATAAGGCAGCCATCTGGCTGCCTTATTTCGTTCCATATTGTGTTGGTTTTTACATTCTTTCCGGAACTTCTACGCCCAATAACGATAAACCATTCTTGACGGTATTGCCCACTACTTTGGCCAGTGCCAAACGGAAACCGCGGCTCATTTCGTTGGGTTCGTTCATAATGCTGTAGTCGTGATAGAACTGGTTAAACTCCTTCACCAAATCGTAGATATAATTGGCCACCACTGCCGGCGAATGGTTGCTGCCTGCATCCTTAACCACCGACGGGAAGAGCGTGATACTCTTGATAAGCGACCGCTCTTTTTCGTTTAATTCGGCATCACCGACTGCTGCCGGGATAACGACCCCCGATGCTTCTGCTTTGCGCAGCACACTCTGGATACGGGCATAGGTGTATTGAATAAAGGGACCTGTGTTACCATTGAAATCGATAGACTCTTCAGGATTAAAGAGCATGGTCTTTTTCGGGTCGACCTTCAGAATGAAATATTTCAGTGCGCCCAACGCCACAATGCGGTAGATATTCTCTTTTTCTTCGGTGCTGTAACCTTCGAGTTTGCCCAGTTCGGCCGAGACCTGACGGGCCACATCAATCATTCCGGCTACCAAATCATCGGCATCGACAACGGTACCTTCGCGCGATTTCATCCGGCCATTGGGCAGTTCGACCATGCCATACGAGAAGTGGTACAGATCTTTGCCCCACTTGTAGCCCAGTTTGTCGAGCAGCAGCGAGAGTACCTGAAAATGGTAATTCTGTTCGTTGCCCACCACATAAATCATATGGTCGATGGGATAGTCGCGAAAGCGCAATTGCGCCGTACCAATATCCTGTGTCATATAAACTGAAGTACCGTCGGAGCGGAGCAGGATTTTGCGGTCGAGCCCTTCGGCAGTAAGGTCAGCCCAGACAGAGGTATCGTCCATCTGTTCGAAAATTCCCTCTTTTACCCCTCGAAGTGCTTCGTCGCGCCCCTTGGTATAGGTTTCCGACTCGTAATAGATTTTATCGAAATCGACACCCAACAACTTGTAGGTTTCATTAAAGCCTTCGTACACCCAACCATTCATGGTTCGCCAGAGTGAGCGTACCTCTTCGTCGCCGGCTTCCCATTTACGGAGCATTTCACGCGCTTCGTTTATTGACGGCGCTTTCTCTTTGGCCTCCTCTTCGCTCATCCCTGTTGCAACCAATTCGCCTACCTCTTTTTTGTAGAGCTTATCGAATTTCACGTAATATTCGCCCACCAGATGGTCGCCTTTTTTGCCTGACGACTGGGGTGTTTCGCCATTTCCCATCTTCTGCCAGGCCAGCATCGATTTGCAGATATGGATACCACGGTCGTTTACAATATTGGTTTTCACCACCTTATATCCGTTCGCTTTCATAATCTCGCTGAGCGAGTAACCAAGCAGGTTATTGCGGATATGGCCGAGGTGCAGCGGCTTATTGGTATTGGGCGATGAATATTCAATCATCACCAGTTCCGATTGGTCGGTTACCGGCTGGAAACCAAATTGTGCATTGGCAGCAGCCTGATTGAAACTGTTGAGCCAGAAACCATCGCTGATGGTCAGGTTCAGAAATCCCTTCACGACATTAAACCCAGAGACTTCAGAGATATTGTCGGTGAGGAAACGGCCTAACTCCTCGCCGGTAGCTTCGGGTCCCTTTTTCGACATTTTGGTAAAAGGGAAAACGACAACCGTTTTATCGCCTTCGAATTCGCGGCGGGTCATCTGTATCTGTACCAATTTTTCATCGACTTCCTGTTCCCAGAGCGTTTTCACCGCTTCAATCACTTTATCTTTCAGAATCAATTCAATATCCATATCGTGCTGATTTTCGAAGCGCAAAGATAGCAACTTTTAAGCGAACGATAGAATACCGGGGCAGTGAAATCCCTGGAGCCAGTCGAATCTGGGCAACGCGAACCAGGTTAAGGAATAAATGCAATGGTTTTTTGTAGCCGGTTGCTTTCGAGGCAAGCTTCGAGTATGCGAATGGTCATCAATGCCTCTTCCGGCTTGACCATCAGGGAAGCTTCGCCACGCATGGCCTGTGCAAGATTCTCATAAAAAGCCACATAGTTACCCGGAACAGTTTCCACTTTCCCGCGGATGTGCATTCCGCCTACGGAAGTATTAATGGTACCCCAGTCGCATTCGGGCTCACTGCCCCAGTTGGGTTCGTTGGGCAGACGATTTTGCTTGAGCATCTCTTCCTGCGGGTCGGTGCCCATTTTCAGGAAAGAGCCTTCGGTGCCGTGGAGAATATATTGAGGTCCCATTTCGCGCGTGAGGTACGAGCAGCGCAAGGTGGCTTTAAAACCGGTATAATGCAGTTTGATATCGTAGTTGTCGGCCGTACGGCCATTGGTGCGCAGAACAGAAATATGGGCGGTTACCGCCTGAGGGGCGCCAAAAAGGGAGAGCGCCTGATCGACCATGTGCGAGCCCAGATTGAAGAGCACGCCGGTACGTTCGTCGCCATCTTCCTTCCACGAGCCCTCCTGAATAAAGTTTCGGTAGCGGTCGAAATGGGTTTCATACTCAACCAAACGGCCCAGCAGCTTTTGGTCCAATATCTTTTTCACCGTCAGATATCCGTTATCGAGACGACGATTTTGATAAACAGTAAGGATTACCCCTTTATCGCGGGCCAGTTCAATCAATTGGCGGGCATGGTCGCTATGTTTCACAAACGGTTTCTCAACCACCACATGTTTCCCGGCGGCGAGGGCCTGCTGTGCCATCTCAAAATGAAGAAAGTCAGGGGTATTGACAATCACCAGTTCTACGTCGGGGTCGTTGATAATTTCGTTGTAACTCCGTACGATGGTTGCCTCGGGATAACGAACGGCCGAGATATTTTTTTGGCGTTCCAGAATCTTATGAATCTTGTATTGTGGCAATACTTTCAGTGCCGGCCCGTGAAACACCTGTCCGGACATTCCAAACGAGGCAATAGCTGTTACAATGGGTTTCATATTTGAATGATGAATTAGAAATGATGAGTGATGAATTAGAAATTACTTGATCTTCAATGTTTGGTCTTGTGTCTTTTATCACAGCCATTTTCGACGTTTAAAAATCACTAACATAAACAAAGCCAAAATAATACAAACTCCCCAGAAAGCAAAATAGCCCCAGTGCCACCCGGTCTCGGGAAGATATTTGAAGTTCATGCCGTAAACACCGGCCAGAAAGGTAAGCGGGATAAATACCGCCGAGAAGATAGTCAGCACCTTCATGATTTCATTCATCCGGTTGCTTACCGTCGAAAGGTATAAATCCATCATCCCAGAGGTGATATCGCGCAAGCTTTCAATCGTTTCGATAACCTGAATGGTATGATCGTAGATATTTCGGAAATAGATTCTGGTTTCGTCGTGAATAAGTGGATGCTCGGATCGTTGCAGCGTATTGACCACTTCGCGCACCGGAGCAATGCTTTTCTTTACATAAACCAGTCTTCGTTTCAACCGATAGATAGATTCCTGGCTGCTGCGGTCGGGCTCGAGGATAAGCCGTTCTTCGGTATCTTCGATGGTTTCACCAATATCATCAATCAAGTTAAAATACTGGTCTATAACCACATCTGCTATCGCGAAAGCCAGATAATCGGTTTGCATTTTCATGATGCGCCCTTTGCCCGAAAGAATGCGTTGTCGCAGAATATCGAAGGGCTGTAGTTCGGTTTCATGAAAAGAGATAACCCATTTCTTTCCCATCAGGATACTCACCTGTTCAATCACCACGTCTCCGGTTTCGCTATCGAGCTGGAGCAGCTTCATCACGATAAAAATATAGTTATCACGTTCCTCGATTCGGGGGCGTTGGGTCGTGTTGGCTATATCTTCGAGATCGAGATGGTTGATAGAAAAGTAATTGCCAATATCTTTCAATAAATCGGCATCGTGAACCCCCGTGACTTTTATCCATTTTTTGGCCGGAGAGGCGATTACATCGGTCAGTTTGCTCAGTGTATCGGCAGTATGCTCGGTAATGCCACTTTCGTCGTACTCGACAATATCGAACTTAATCTGCTCATTCCGAGGCTTTCCGACATAGGAAATCGTTCCCGGGACTGCCCCTTTGACTGCCGTTTTTGGAACAATTTTACGGACATCCATCCGTTTTAACTTTCCCCGGTTTTTCATCGTTATTTCGGTTATTCGTTATTGTTTATTTGTCCAGCACAATCTCAATCAAATAGTCGTAGTGGGAGCCTGCAATTTTTTCAATAATCCTGAATCCGCAACGTACGGCATAATCGGCAAAGGTTTCGGGATCGACATAGAGCCACGGGAATGGTTTACCTTTGGTTTTACGATAGGTAAGGCGGTATTCCATCTCGCCGTAGTACGAATCGGAACCAATATCAATCCAGGTGTCGCCATTCTCGTCGGTAAAAAGATAGAGTAAATCAGACGAATCAGCCAGTATGCGGCCACCCGGATGGAGTAATTTTTTCAGTTGGTGGAGTAGGTTCTCCAGTCCCGGGAGGGTTTGCGCCACACCGGCCCCGTTCATCAACAACAAAATGGTGTCGTATTTATTTTCGGTAAGCGAATACACATCCTGAAGCAGCACATTACGGATTCCCCGTTTCTGCATTACCTCGCACGAGAGTGGCGAAATATCGAGCGAATCGACATCAAAACCATTCTCCTGCAACCACATTGAGTGTGCCCCTGCACCGGCTCCTACGTCGAGAACCTTCCCACGGCATCGCTTCAGTGCCTCCTGTTCCTGGACAGGCATTGCATCGAACGTACGGAAAAAATAAGCGGGTGTGAGATATTCGTCTTCTGCAATGTCGGTCTGCACCAGAATATTATGGCCACTTTCGCCATTCCAGTAATCGAGAACGGCCTGGCCTATCGGATCGTGATGTTTTTTCAAAATAGCCATAAAGTCAGATGTTTGGTCATTATAATTGTTGCAGTGCTTTCTATTTCTCAAAGATAGGAATAGGCAGCAGCATTACGCATCTCATTGGATGAAAAAACTGGCAAAGAGCGCAATATTCAACAGGGTTACAATGCCCCCAATGGCGTAGAGTGAAATGGCATTGGCCCGGCTGTTCTTATATTTGCCCATCACTTTCTCGGAAGAGGTGAGCCAAACCTGCACAAAGATGGTTATAGGCAACTGTATACTGAGAATCATCTGCGAATAGATAAGCCCTTTGAAAGGATTGGAAATAAATAGAATAATCAACAATGCAACCACAAACGAGATGGCTATTCCCAAACGGGTGTGATTGTCTTTGATATCGTAAGGCTCGCCGTAAATCCCTGAGAAAATAGTACCCGCAGCCATTCCCGAAGTGATGGTAGAAGCGACTCCAGCAAAAAGCAAGGCAACGGCAAAAACGATGGCCGCATGCGAACCCAGTAGGGGTTCCAGCAATCCTTTGGCCTGTTGGAGCTCTGTTACCACAGTGCCCGCCTGAAAGAAAGTTGCGGCTGCCAGCAAAATCATGGCACTGTTAATGGCCCATCCGATAACCATCGAAATCAAGGTATCGAGAAATTCGTAGCGCAACTGCTTTTCAATCACTTTCTCATCCTGCAGGTTCCACTGGCGGCTCTGGATTACTTCGGAATGGAGAAAAAGGTTATGAGGCATCACCACCGCACCAAGCACACTCATAATCAAAATCATTGAGCCTTTCGGGAAACTGGGGGTTACCCACGAACGAATAGCTGTATCCCAATCGATTTGAACCAGTGAAAGTTCGTAGATAAAAGATAACCCGATAACCGAAACGAATGCAATAATCCATTTTTCGATCATTCGGTAGCCATTGGTAAAAAGCATTATCAGTACAAAGATAACCACCAGAACAGCACCGGCACGGATAGGGATATCGAAAAGCATATTCAGGGCAATGGCGCCACCCAGAATCTCGGCCAATGAAGTGGATACCGAAGCCAGAATGGCCGTTATCAGCACCACCGTAGAATAACCGGGTTTCATGTAGCGGGTAGTTGCTTCAGAAAGGCATAAGCCGGTAGCAATGCCCAGGTGGGCAACGTTGTGTTGCAACATTATCAACATAATGGTCGAAAAGGTGACCATCCACAACAACTGGTAACCGTATTCGGCACCGGCACCCAGATTCGAGGCCCAGTTGCCCGGATCGATAAAACCAACGGTAACCAGCAATCCCGGACCGATATATTTAAAGATTTCGAAGGCCCCAAATCTTGGCCGGTAATCTTTTCGGTCGATATTTTTGATATATTCTGTAAACTTTTTCAGCATCTTTATTGACTTCGAATTTCAAATATAACCTGAAAATGGTCTGATGGGTTTATTTTTTTAACTATTCAACCTTTTCAGGGTTGGCCAGCGGCCAATAATAGACCTCAGTCGTGGGCGATTCGAATAACTCCTTCTGCCCAATCAGTTTACTCAGTGGCTTCAAATCCAAATCTTTAGCATGTCCTGCAGTCGTTATCAGATAGCCTGATGGATACATATTGAAAAACTTCACCACCTCATCCTGACTTTCCAAACGATAAATTGGTTTTTGAAGATAGAAGGGAAATGACGAGTTTAACTGTTTGTAATAGGCCACAGGTCGGGTTTTGTCCATCGCGGCAGCCGCTTTTACACCGGGCTCATTGCGACTGATGTCGGGCATAACGAATGAAAAGGTCAGCCAACCGGCCACTATCCATCCCGATGCCAAAGTGCCCAGCATCCACCATTTCGAAAAACCTTTCATCGAAAAGAGCAGGGCCAAAACAGCCGTTATCGGAATTAATGTCAACAGATAAAGCACCGGAGTGATGCTCACCAGATTTGGATTTTTACTGATGGCAATATATCCGGCCACGGGAATGGCAACGCCAATCAAAATATTAACAAGCAACATCGAAGTCATCTCTTTCATCAGACTATCTGACAGATAATAACCCAGAATCAGTGCGACAAACGGATAAGCCGGCATTGGATAGTTGGGCAATTTTGTAGCCGAGAAACTGAAGAAAATCAGTATCACCAGCGAAACAATAATCGACCAGAGTATAAAATCATTCTGTCGTGCCATCCGGAAGGCTTTTCGGTAGGCTTGATACAGAAACACCGAAAAGGGAAGAAAGGCCAGCATCGCAAAAGCAGGAATCAACAAAAAAAGCCCGCCGTGCCCTTCCATTTCATTGGAAAAACGGCTGATATTGTGTTCGAAGATAAAAGCTTTGGGCCACTCCCATTGGGTGGCAATTCCAACCTGAATCACCCAGGGCGCAACCACAATGGCCACAATAGCTATTCCCAGCCAAATTTTGAAAGCGGCAATGGTTTTCCAGTTGAAATCTTTTTTAACCAACAGCCAAATCATGCCATTCAGTCCGACAAAACCCAACGCTACAGGCCCTTTGGCCAGTATGGCCAATCCGGTTGCCAGATATAACCACAACAGATATCTGGTTTTTCGGGTGTCGTAAAATAGAAAAAAGGAAAAATGGGCGGCAGTAAGGAAGAATATGAGATAAGGATCGGGTACAGCCAAGTGAAATTCGAACAGTAGATTGAGCGAAGTTGCAAAAACCAATACTGCATAGAGTGCAGCTTTCAGTCCAAAATAGCGGAGGGCCATACAATACATCATCAGCACCGTAAGGGCACCCAAAATGGCTGAAAAGAGGCGTGCAGAGAACTCATTCACCCCGAAAAGCGAAAAGGAAACCATCATAAACCAATAATGCAGCGGTGGTTTATCGGTACGCAACTCGTAATTGAAAGTTGGCACCACCATATCGGCCCGTTCAAACATCTCTCTGGCACAGCCGGCATTTCGAGCCTCGTCGTACATAAAAATGGAAGCATTGGAACCCGAAAGATAATAAGCCAGAAGAGCAACAAACAGTATCCAGGGAATATATCGCTCGATATTCTGCTGTTGAAGTTTCATGAAGGTTAATTTTTACCAAAGATAAAAACATTCGCCTTTGGGGCACCAAACGGCAATCTATTTTAGACGAGTTAGTTTAGCCCGTCCGGAGTCAGAAAAAAATTACGGGGACCTCCTTATCCGGAAATCCCCGCAACCTATTGGTTTCCGCAAACCAATTATTCCGCTATTGGTTCTGCATTCGGTTGCTCCTCTTCAAAATTGAGCAACCCTTTTTCCTGAAGAAGATTGTACCACGAAATTACCTTTTTGATATCCGAAACATAAACACGTTCTTTATCGAACTGAGGTAAAATAGTTTCAAAATAATCTTTCAGTTCGTCGTTCGATGCTTTGGCTGAGATGGCTGCCCCTCCATTCTCTTTTTCTGAAATTTGCTGAAAAACTTTTTTCAGCGGAAGGTCTTCGTTGACGGTATAAATGGCGATGTCTTCCAACGTGCTCATTTTGGCATTGGCAAATGCAGTCGATTTTTTGCCGGTAAGCAGCGATTCAACCACCACACTGTTTCTGCCTTCCGAAACCACTTTGAAAAGTCCGGGTTGGCCGGCTATAGCTAATATTCCTTTTAACATATCTGAGTATTTGAATTTTCGTCCCGCAAAAATAACAATTTTAAAATAAAACAGGAGTGCCGGATGACCGAACACTCCTGTCAGTTATTTTCGACAATGCCAAGTCATGGCATTACAAATGCTGAAATTATACGATCGCACTGTTAATCATGAATACTGCGGCCAACGAGATAATGGCATACAACTCGGGGAATGCAGCCAGAATCAAGGTATTACCAAACACCTCGTGTCCGCTGGCAATGGCAGAAATACCATTGGCCCCAATTTGACCCTGACGGATAGCCGAGAAGAAACAGACCAACCCTGCTGCCAGGCTTCCCGCAAAAACGGCAACAGCTTGCAGCAACGTGATATCGGGGTTTAAAACGCCACCCGAAGAGAAGATAAAGTAACCGGCAAACCCATAGAGCCCCTGTGTACCAGGCAATCCCGAAAGTACCATGTAACTACCGAAAGCATCGGGGTTTTTCTTCATAGCGCCAATGGTGGCATTACCGCCAATAGTTGTACCATAAGCACTTCCGATACCCGAAAGGGCAATCATTAATCCAATTCCGATGTAAGCTAAAATAATTGGTTCCATTTTTTTCTGTATTAATCGTTTCTATTTAATTATTTGTAACTCTGTTTCTAAAGGGCGAATATCTTTTGCCTCCGCCCGAAAAGCCCGCATTCTTGTAAAATTCGACAAAGGTGAGACGCATTGGGTGGACAAACGACCCTAACATACCCATCAACAGGTTAATGGTATGCCCCACCAAAAGAATAATGGCCATTACGATAAATTTAACAACGGGAATATCAGGCGACAACGATAGCGCCAGACTGTTAAACACATAGCCAAGTATCGAACTGCTGATGCCCAATGCAAAAAGACGAATGTACGACAAGGTATCGCCAAGCAAACCGGTGGCCATATTGTAAGTATCCCAGAACCCGAGACCAAAATTGGCCAAAATACTGCGGTTTGGGCTGCTGAAAATAAATGCCCCTAAAAAACCAACACCTATCAACCCATAAGAAATTATCTTGACAATCATCGACTCGACTGCCATCTTGGTCATCCAAAAATAAGCCGCAGTGCCAAAGAGAATTAAAATCCAGCCAAATGTGCTAAACGAACTTCTGAAGCCGCCCTGATAAATTTCATTGGCCGCTTTGACAAACATTCCGTAGATAATCTGAATTACCCCCAATGCTATGGCCAGATTGAAAAGGACCTGATTGATATCGGTTTCTTTGGCCTTCAGCAAATCATCGAGTGTAGCATAAAAACCCAGCCGCAGTTCGTAGAGGTTCATCCCAAATAACGTACCGCCTATCAATCCAAATATGATGGTAGAAATACCCAGAAATCCGATTAACCGGGCATATCCTTTTAGTTCGGGTTTCAGCCGCCGGGCCATTACAAAACCTACGATGGTAAGAACTAACCCATAACCAGCATCGCCAAGGCAAAATCCGAAGAAGAGCCAGTAAAAAGGGGCATACCAGGCAGTAAGGTCTAACTCGCGGTGATTGGGCAACGTATAAAGTTCGCCAATTGGCTCAAACATTTTGGCAAACCAGTTGTTTTTCAGCACTACCGGAACCGATTCATCGGCTTCGGGCGTTTTGGCTTCGAAATAAACCGGTTGGCTTTTCAGAAAATCTTCAAATTTATCGGCATAAATAACCGGAAGAAAACCCTCTACCACAGCCACCGTATCTTCGGCTGCCATATTGGTATTCAAAATTACCTTATCAAAATCGAACTCCTGCTGTACTTTCAAACGGGCCTGTTCGAGTGCCGGAATAAACAGAACTGCATACTTGTCGAACTCCTTTTGAATCTGATCCTTGTGTTCGCTGACTTTAGCCATCTGGCCATGCAAATCGCTGGTTGAAACCGCTGGCAAGCGGACAATATCGGCATCAATTTCAATTTCAGTTGCCGTTGGGGTTACCGTAACAAAATTGACAACCGTACCTTTACGCGAGATGATAAAAGCATTGAAAAGTCTCTCCCATTCGGGATTCCACTTTCGTTCGCCGCAACTGAAGAATTGGATTTCCCAACCGGCTTCTTTCAGTTTATTTAATCTCGACGGACTGTATTCGTCCCATGGGGCCAACTGCTGCAAATCCTTGTCAAGCGACGCTATCTTTTGCTCAGTGCTATCCAGTTCGTGCCGCAACGCTTCAAGGTCGTGCAACACTTTCAAGCCATCAGCCTTTTCAGCAGCCTGAACATCAACCTTATCAGGAACAAGCCTCAGTTTCAAAAATTTGAGTGCTTCATCAATCCGGTTAAGCAGCTGGGTTTTATCTCTCAGCGTACTGTTGTTGGCATCAATGGCCCCAATCTCCTTGATGTGCAATATACCCTGCTCGCGGATGGCTTCCAGAAAAGCCTGATAAGCTTTATGGTAGACCAGAAAAGAGTATTTTTTCATTTTGATAATCATGACTCTTCCTCCTTTCCTTCTTTTTGACGCGATTTTACAATCTTTTGAGCCGACTTCGACAAATTCTCCTCGTCTTCGAGGAAACGCTTAATTTTTCGTATGGCATCGTCGTAGCCGGGTATCTGTACCTTTTCGAAGAGGTTTACCTTTTGGGTGGTTTTTTTACGAGCATGGTCGAGCAGTAGCACTTTTTGCTGATAAAACTCCTGTTCGATACCGATTTCGGCCAGTTCTTTCACCACTTTGATTCCATCGAGAAACCACTTGGGTTGGTTGAATACGCTGAATTTGCCAATGGAAAAATCGACACCTTCGAGAACCGGAATTTTCACACCGGCAATCTTTTTCATCGTCATCCTGACATCTTCAATCTTCACCAGCGAAGTATCAAACTCACTCCAAAGGGCAACCATGCTGTCGTAATCGGCCATTGTTTGTTGAAGGACTGCCTCGAGGCGCACCACTTCGTCCTTGGCCTTTTTGACCTCGATACGAAGCGCCGACTCCTTGTTTTTAATCGTAGGCAAAGCACGTACCCTCATTTTGTACTGCTTTTCGAGTCCTTGCAACGATGTTTTATTGTATTGAAATTTTACAGCCATGCTTGCTTGTTTCTAATCTCTCACTTCATTAGTTCCGAAGGTTACCGCTTATTTGCCTTCGGGCCAGTATTTGTCGAGCAGTGCCTGACGGATACCAACTTCCTCTTTCCTGAAATTTCCGGCCAGCAGCGCCCAGGCGGTATCGAGCATCTCTTCAGTACTGATATTGACATCGATAGCCAACAGATAGCGTGAATATTCTTTGGCAAATTTCAACGCCCGTTCGTCGTATTCCGACAGGTCAAAACCATTCTCCATTTTGGTTTTGGCACTTGCAGCATCGGCAAAAAGACGAATTGAGGCATTCATCACCTGAGGATGATCTTCGCGCGTTTTCTTTCCAATAACCAACTGCTTCAGGCGAGAAAGTGAACGGAACGGGTCGACAATAACCTTACCTACATCGGTATCGCGGCGAAGGAACAACTGTCCTTCGGTAATATATCCCGTATTATCAGGAATAGAGTGGGTAATGTCGCCACCTGAGAGAGTGGTAACCGCAATAATGGTAATTGAACCACCAGACGGGAATTGCACCGCTTTTTCATAAATCTTGGCCAGGTCGGAATAGAGCGAACCGGGCATCGAGTCTTTCGATGGAATCTGGTCCATTCGGTTCGAAACAATCGAAAGGGCATCGGCGTAAAGCGTCATGTCGGTAAGGAGCACCAGCACACTCTCATTCTTGTCGACTGCAAAATATTCGGCAGCCGTAAGAGCCATATCGGGTACCAGAAGCCGCTCAACCGGCGGGTTCTCAGTCGTATTTACAAACGAAACGATACGGTTTAACGCACCTGCATTATCGAAAACATTACGATAAAAAAGATAGTCGTCGTTGGTAAGCCCCATTCCGCCAAGGATAATTTTATCGGCTTTGGCACGTAGGGCCACCATGGCCATCACTTGATTGAAAGGCTGATCGGGGTCGGCAAAAAATGGGATTTTCTGTCCCGATACCAGTGTGTTATTCAGGTCGATACCGGCAATACCGGTAGCAATCAATTCAGATGGTTGTTTACGCCTGACCGGATTTACCGACGGACCGCCAATTTCACGTTCCTCGCCTTCAACAGCAGGGCCACCGTCAATTGGGTCGCCATAAGCGTTGAAAAAACGGCCGGCCAGTTGTTCACTTACCTTCAGCGAAGGGGCTTTCCCCAGAAAAGTGACTTCGGCATTGGTGGGAATACCATCTGTTCCGCCAAAAATCTGAAGCGTAACTTCGTCGCCCATAATTTTTACCACCTGTGCCAAGCGGCCATTTACCTCGGCCAGCTCTTCGTTACCCACACCGGTTGCTTTCAACGAACAGGTTGCTTTGGTAATCTGGGTGATTTTGGTATAGATTTTCTGAAAAGCTTTCGTTGCCATTATGCCACTTTCCTTTCTTTAATAATATTGGTTAATTCCTTTTCGTACGCTTTGAACTGTTCCGAATCGAAGGTCGAATAGTTCATCTGTTTCAGTTGGTTGACAATCCGTTTGAAGTAACCGGCCACTTCGGTAAACGATTCGAACTGATAATCGTAATGACAAATTTCCATCACTTTCTCAAGCATATATTGCTGACGCTCGAGTGGGGTCAACATGTCGATTTTATCGAAAGCATCCTGTTGCAGAATAACAAAGTCGATAATTTCCGATTTCCAGAGTTTGATATGATAATCGATAGGCACACCATCGTCTCCCAAAATATCGATCTGTTCACTTACCTCCGTTCCGCGAAGCAGAATGGTTTTGGCATCGTTTACCATCGGAATCCATTTTCCGCCAATGCGTTTCTCGATATATTCCTCAAACTCGGGATACTCCAAATATTTCGAGTAAGAGTCAATCGGGTTGATAGCCGGATAGCGTTTACTGTCGGCACGGCTTTGCTGCAACGCATAGAAGCAACGGGCAGCTTTTTTTGTCGACTCGGTTACAGGCTCTTTCAGGTTACCCCCTGCCGGCGAAACGGTTCCGATAAAAGTGACCGAACCGGTTGCCCCATTATTGAGGTAGACAAAACCTGCACGGGAATAGAAGTTGGCAATAATGGCCGAAAGGTCCATCGGGAAAGCATCCTGTCCGGGAAGCTCTTCCAGGCGGTTCGACATTTCGCGGAGCGCCTGTGCCCAGCGCGAGGTCGAGTCGGCCATCATCAATACCTTCAGTCCCATCGACCGATAATATTCCGAAATGGTCATTGCCGTGTAAACAGAGGCTTCGCGGGCGGCTACCGGCATGTTCGAGGTATTGGCAATAATCACCGTACGTTCCATTAACTTACGGCCCGTATGCGGATCTTCCAGTTCCGGAAATTCAGTAAAAATCTCAACTACTTCGTTGGCACGCTCCCCACATGCGGCAATCACCACAATATCAGCTTCGGCCTGTTTCGAAATGGCATGTTGCAAAACGGTTTTCCCTGTTCCAAATGGCCCTGGGATAAAGCCTGTTCCCCCTTCTACAATTGGATTGATGGTGTCGATGGTCCGAACACCGGTTTCGAGCAATTTGAAGGGACGCGGCTTTTCGCGGTAAGCTTTGATGGCTTTTTTAACCGGCCATTTCTGCACCATTGTTACCTCAATTTCGTTGCCTTCGCCATCGGTGAGTACGGCAATTGTATCGTTAATTTTGTAATTTCCTTCCGAAACGACCGATTTTACCTTGTATTTTCCTTCGAAAGTGAAAGGGACCATAATTTTGTGTGGTTGGCCATTTTCCGACACTTCGGCCAACCAACCGGCAGCAGTTACTTCATCGCCCGGTTTGGCAATTGGTTTCAGTTCCCATAATTTTTCTTCGTTCAGCGGGAAAGTGTAATCGCCACGCTGCAAAAAAACGCCCTCCATCTTGTCGAGGTCGTTCTGCAAACCGTCGTAATTTCGGGAAAGGATCCCCGGCCCAAGCAACACTTCGAGCATATGGCCCGAAAACTCGACCGGATCGTCGATCTTAAGCCCACGCGTACTTTCGAAAACCTGAACATAGGCATTAGGCGAAATCACCTTGATCACTTCAGCCATCAAAGGGGTATCCTTTGTAGTCAGGTAACAAATCTCGTTTTGCGAAACAGGGCCGTCGGCCTGCACAATCACAAGGTTGGATATAATTCCTTTAACTTTTCCTTTTGTTGACATATCTGAACGTTACTTTTTTAATTGATATTCTTCCTGAAATTCGAACGAACGTTTGAGTCGGCTTACAATTCCGCGAAAGCGGTTATGCCCGGTCTCTTCGTTCAGGTCGAGCCAGCGCTCGATAATCCCGGTTTGGATCAGATAAGTGAAAATATTTTCGATACTGAAGTAGCTAAAGAACGAATTTTCCTCTAACCATCTCCATTTCAGCATATCTGTCTTCTTTTCGCGTTCCATTAGATTGGCCTCGTCTGAAATGCGGTAAACATCTTCGAGATGCGGAAAATTGTGGGCCAGCCCAAAATCTTTGGCCGTTGTGGTACGAAGGGTTTTGGCCAGTTCAGTATCGCCAACAATCGATTCGGCCACACTGAACCCAAAATCGCGGCAGCTAATGGCAGCCAGGATATTATTGACATCCAGATTGAATTCAAACCAGCTTCGGATAAATTCGTTCCCGCATTTCATCCCTGTTTCGTAGTAAAGCGAAGTCAATTGATCTTCCCAACTCATGTTGGGATAAAGCGGTTTTTCTTCGAGAAAGGCAGGAACAAAACGGCTGAACCACTCGGGCTGAGCGGGCATCTTTGGAATATCGTTTCCCTTGTGGTGACCTACAATGGCGGCAATCTGTTCGTAACGCAAGTTTCCAAGCGGGTGCATTTCTACATCGTCGGCATCTTTAAGGTAACGGAGCAAGTTGATGTTATCGAATTTCCCAAAGAAGAGTTCAATCCATCTGAAATCGGACTCTTTCAACTCCTCTTTCAGTAATTTCTTCAATTCGCCCAGCGAATAAGCCAGTTTGGTATCGTCTAAACTGAGATCCGGAAGTCCGGCGACCAGACAGTAATATTTGTTCATACGTTAAATCAGGGGTTGAATTAGCAAGTCTTGCAGAAACAAACAAAACATTAAAGACTGAATATCAGCCCATAATATCATTTCTGATTGAACAGAAACTCGGCCACTTTGGGGCGAAGAAACTCCTGGAAGAAGTTGATAAAGTCCTGATCTGTAAAACTGATTTTGTAGCTTCCATCGGAAGGCGCAAGTTGAAAACCGTTTTTCAACCCTTTCACCGATTCGATTGTGAAGCCCTTGTCGAGCAAACCTTTGGCTGTTGAGGCAAAATAGGCTACAACCTCTTTCTCCTCTTTTTCGGGCACCAAAACACGCATGTCAATGGTTTCGCCATGCTTTACAGCCCAGTTGGCAACAGCCGTTTCAATGGTTTTCTGAATAAATTGCTGGTCGGCCATGGCCGATTTTACTATGGACGAGGTAATACCCCCGTTGACGAGCGAAATAATCTCTTGTTTGAGCGATTCGATGGCTTGTCCTGATGCCAGTTTCAACTCGGATGTGGTATTCTCCTGAAGCTCAACAGCTTTTTTATTAGCCTCTGCAACAATCTTTTCGGCTTGCTGCTTGGCTTCTGTAATGATTTTTTCAGCTTCACTTTTGGCGTTCGAGACAATTTGTTTTGCCTCGTCGTTTCCTTTGTTTACCCCTTCCTGGTAAATTTTTTCGGTAAGCTCCTGTAGTCTGGTATCCATAATCAAATTGTATTTTTATTTAAATAAATACATCATTTCACCGAGGCATTTTTGCCAATCTGAAGCCTAAAACGGAAAAATACTTTCAATTCATAACCTAATGCCTGGTTTTAATGATGCAACTTAAAAGTGAAAATGGTCTGTTACTCTTATTTTTTGGTGTTTTAGAACGGCACCCAAATTACATATTTTTTCAAATGTCGGTTATCGGAACGGTCATTTTTCATCTTTTTTTTATATAATTAACAATCAGAAAAATACACCTCATTTCCCAGACTGGGAGGCCTGATGATGAGGCAGAGGCCGAAAATTTGTACGTTGCAATTTTGTAAATTGCGCCCGAAATCAAAAAACAGAATTATGTCTGAAATTAAAATGGTGGTTACCGATTTGGATGGAACCCTGTTGCAAACCGATCATACCATCAGTCCCGAAGATACTGAAACCTTAATCGAACTTGGATGTCTGGATGTTTGCCGAGTGGCTGCCACAGGCAGAAATTTATTCAAAGTTCGGCAGGTTTTAACCCCGGAAACCCCATTCGATTATGTGATCTTCTCGTCGGGCGCAGGCATAATGGACTGGCGCAAGCAGCAACTTATCAGGGCAATGGCTATCCCATTCGAGCAAAGTTCGGCACTAATTGCTTTTTTGATTGATGAAAACCAAAATTTCAAGGTATCGAGAGAATTGCCCGACAACCACAATTTTGGCTGGTGGCAGAGCTACGATTGTCCGGAACTGAAACGTTATGTCGATATCCACTCGAAAATGGGGATGGCTGAACCCGTTATCCCCGGAGCTCTCTTTGTTTCGTCGCAATTGTTGCTCTTTTTTCCGAAAGCCGGTGAACAGTTTGAGCTTCTGAAACAGAAAATTCAGGAAAAATTTCCCGATTTGAGCATTATAAAAACCACCTCGCCACTGAGCGACGATTATATCTGGATGGAGATTTTCCCGAAAGGGGTTTCAAAGGCCCACGGGATAGAAACGATTTGTCAGCTTGCCGGAATTTCGAGAGAAAGTACTTTCAGTATTGGGAACGATTTTAATGATTTAGAGATGCTCGAATATACCCAACATTCGTATGTGGTTGAAAATGCCCCGGAAGAGCTGAAAATAAAATATCTGAACAGTCTGGCCCACCACGAAAACGGTTTCTCGCATGCGGTAAACCAACATATCAGGCCCAAAAACTAGTACTCTCTTTTCGCGGAAGGATAACCGTTACGGTCGCACCACGGGTTTCGCGGTTGACCACTGAAATCGTTCCCGAATGGGCATCCACAATCACTTTGGCCAGATAAAGTCCCATACCGGTATTCTGGTCAACATGCGACTCGTGATTGCTCAGTGGCTGAAAGAGATATTCGAGTGCCGATTTCGAAAACCCTGGGCCGTTGTCTGCAATACGTATCAGCACTAAACCGCCCATCTCTTCCACCGAAACATTCACCACCTCGCCATGTGGCGAAAACTTGTAGGCATTATCGATTAGCGCATCGAAACAACGCTGAATATATTTTAAATCGGCATCAACAAATGGCCCGGCGACACCAGTTTGGATCTTCATCTCTACCATTTTTTCAGGATAACGTCCAGTCATCGTTTTCTGCGCGGAAGAGAGAATATCCAACACATTCAATGGCTTACAAATCAGGATATTTTTCCCGTTCAACCTCAGTTTCGAAGTTTCCAGGATAGTCGATGAAAAACGTTCGAGCCGTTTGACCGAAATATCGAGTAACGCGAAATATTTCCTTACTTCCTCAGGTATTTGAAAACGCCCAATCAACATCATACTTCCGATGATCCCGTTCAAAGGGGTTCGTATTTCGTGGCTGATAAGGTTTAGCAACTGCGATTTGGCCACCGAAAGCGATTCGAGTTCCAACTTGGCTCTCGACAGTTTCCGCAATGAATCTTCCAGTTCAGCAGTACGTTGGGTCACTTTTTCTTCAAGGATAGCATTAATATTCTGTGCCAATAATTTGGCATAACGTGCCTCTATCTGACCCTTCACCCTATGTCTAAGTTCAGTCGGATTAACAGGTGCAGCCACACAATCATCAGCGCCATATTCGAATGCATCGGCCATCAGCATCCCATATCCAGAAGGGATAACCATTATAAGGGGGATATCTTTGGTCGTCTCTGCTCCTTTCAACCATCGACATAACTCGAAGGCACTGTCCGGTTGTTCTCCGGCGGCCAATAAAACCAGATCGAAAAATCCCTTGCTGGTATATGTTGGCAATTCCAACGGATGGAGAAGTTCCACGTCAAAATCATTTTCGGGCAAACTTCGTTTTATGTCACCCAATAATTCCGGTTTGTCTCCAACCAAAAGAATCTTAAACTGTTTCATGCATCGCGTTTTGGGATTGAGCGCAACAGAAGTAGCTTACACCATTAGAAATCTATTTTACGACCAGCCCATTCAATAGCATTCGACATATGTCTCACTATCAACTCATTTTGAAATGCATTGTCGGCATGGCCAAAAACAGTATAGAAAGCTCTCGCCCCTTCATACTCATGAAACCAGATAACCGGGTGGTCGCCCATTTTCCAGCCATCATTATCGGGTTTATTCTGAATAGAATTTTCGTCGAGTGTAGCCAAAACAGTTACTTTACCACGCGGATTGGCCTTGAAGGTATACCATTCGTCTTCGGTTGTATATGTTTTCATCCCGCGAAACGGTTCCATCGCCGGATGGTCGGTACTTTCAATATTGATAGTCGCCACCTGATACGGCGGATGTGTTTTAAACCATCCACCAACAAGGTTTCCATACCAGTTCCAGTCGTATTCGCAATCGGATGCACCATGAATCCCAACAAAACCCCTTCCTTTGCGGATGAAGCGGGTAAAAGCCTCCTGCTGCGCATCGTCGAGCACGTTTTCAGTTGAGTTCAACCACACGCAAACATCCACTTTCGACAATACCTCATCATTGAACATGGTGGCATCTTCAGTGGCTGTAACGGTCCAGTTTTGCTTTTGGCCAAGTTCGAAAATCGCTTTAATACCTGCAGGAATAGAGGCATGCCGGAAGCCGGCCGTTTTGGAGAATACAAGGACATTGAGCCTGTGATTCTCCTGCGCATTGATAATAGTTGTAGAGAGCAACATAACTGTTAAAAGGAAAAACAATCTTTTCATAATTGATGGTGTTGAAAATTTGGTAACGACCGAAATTAAACAAAAAAAACGGCCCGATAAAATACCGGGCCGTTTTTAATATTCAGAAATATTCTTTTTTAGAAGAGGAAGCTAAGCATAATCCCTGCTGCAACTGCACTACCAATTACACCGGCCACATTCGGGCCCATGGCGTGCATTAACAGGTGATTTGTTTTATCGTATTGCAAACCAACCACCTGCGATACACGGGCACTGTCTGGCACTGCAGATACACCTGCGTTTCCAATCAATGGATTGATTTTATTGCCTTCTTTCAGGAAAAGATTGAGAATCTTTACAAAAGCAACACCGCCAACGGTTGCAATAACAAATGACATTGCACCAAGCACAAAGATACCGAACGATTTTACGGTAAGGAAAGTTGTCGCCTGAGTTGAAGCGCCAACAGTTAAACCAATCAAAATCGTTACAATATCAATCATCGGACCTTTTGCCGTATCGGCCAAACGTTTGGTAACGCCGCTCTCTTTCAGCAAGTTTCCGAAGAAAAGCATACCCAACAATGGCAAGCCCGTCGGAACCAGGAAGCAGGTGAGCAACAAACCGGCTATCGGGAAGATAATCTTTTCCAGACGAGATACCTGGCGTGGAGGTTTCATTCTGATAACACGCTCTTTTTTGGTAGTCAACAACTTCATAAACGGAGGCTGAATAACCGGCACCAAAGCCATATACGAATAAGCCGAGATAGCAATCGCACCCATCAAATCGGGGGCCAGTTTAGAAGAGAGGAAGATTGCCGTTGGACCGTCGGCACCACCAATAATCCCAATTGCACCTGCTTCGGCGGGTGAGAATCCGATAGCCAGCGCAATGGCGTAAGCCCCGAAAATACCCAACTGGGCTGCAGCACCAATCAGAATCAGTTTTGGATTGGAAATCAAGGCCGAAAAATCGGTCATAGCTCCAATACCCAGGAAGATAAGTGGCGGGTAAACCCCTTGCAATACCCCGAAATAGAGGTAGTTAAGCACACTTCCATTTTCATAAATCCCCACTTTCAAACCGGGGAAGAATGCAATATTACCTACCAAAATCCCGAAACCAATCGGGACCAGCAGCATCGGCTCGTACTCTTTGGCAATCGCCAGATAGATAAAAGCCAATCCAACCAGAATCATGATGATATGACCAAAGGTCATATTGGCAAAAGCCGTATACGACAGAAACTGGCCTAAGTGACTGATTATAAAATCGAAAAAACTACTGTGTTCCATTTTTTATTCTCCAATCACTAGTAATACATCGCCTTCCATTACGGAATCGCCTTTATGTTTGGCAATAGACACTACTTTACCGGCTTTGTCAGCTTCGATATTGTTTTCCATTTTCATGGCTTCGAGCACCAACAATTTCTGGCCGATTTTAACGGTGTCGCCTTCGCGCACCATCAATTCAAGGACAACGCCCGGAAGCGGTGATTTGATGGTTCCGGCACCTTTAGGCGCTGAAGGGCTGGCTGTTTTGGCCACCTGCGGGACAACATCTGTGGAAGGGACAGCAACACTTCTAACCAGTTTAGGGGTCTTTACCGGTTGCATGCTCTTGTCGACCTCTACGGTATAAGTTGAGCCATTCACTTCAACCTCGGCAATATTGTCTTCGACATTAATAATCTCGGCATCGTATTGATTACCGTTTATTTTAAATTTGAATTTTTTCATCTCACAAGGTATTATCTGGGTAATTTTCTCAAACTATAAATTTTTGAACTCCACGGAGAGTAAGTTCTTGAAACTTTGGTAATGGTAACCACCGGGTTTTCCTGATCGTGAAGTTCATTGCTGTACAGGTGCAGAGCCATGGCCACTGCCGCTGTAAGTTCGCCCGAAATTCCACCATCACGGCTGGGTCCGGTTGGTTGAACGACAGCTACTTTTTCAGCTTTTAGCTTCGCAGCAGCTCTTTCCTTGCGGGTCATGGCCAGCCCAATACCCTTAAAGAAGAGATACAAAAATGCTAACCCTGTAAAAACCACCGACATCGCAATAACCGCCATCCCCACACCTATTGGGTCGAAAACGACAAACTTATCAGCTGCAGAAATTTTCTCGCTGGTATCGTTATCTGCATTTGGCGTTGTTTTGGGAGGAAACCCCCACTCCGTACCACCATCGACCAACCTGGCGTAAGTAACATCTGGTTTTTGTCCGGATGAGATCGTTACCTGATCAATCAGGGTGCGACCATTGGCATCGAAGAGATAGATTGTTTTACCCTCACTGAGCGTGAAGTTCAAATGGAGAATACCACGTGTAGGACGATTATCGGCCCAAAAAACCAAATAACTGCGGGGAGCAATGTAAGTAACTGGCTGCCCTTTGGCTATCGGGTATTTTTTGGGATTATTGATATCATCAGTCAAATAAAGACCTCCCATGTTCACGTAATTGTAAGCCGTGTTGAACACTTCAAACCACGGACTGTGCTGCCCGAAATCATCGACATAGTTGGAATCGTTGTAAACCAAAACTTCGTTGATGCGCAAGTCAAGCGCACTCTGCGAATATCCGGTACGAATCCCCATGAAGACAACAACGAGCACTATCAGTTTTAAAATTGATAAACTCTTTTTTGGCATGACTCTCACAATTATAACGGGAGGTTTGAATGTTTCTTTGCCGGCATACTGTCTTTCTTGGTAGCCAACGACTGCAAAGCCCTGATAATACGGAACCTTGTATTTCGTGGTTCAATAACGTCGTCGATGTAACCATACCTGGCTGCATTGTACGGATTGGCAAACTGTTCCTTGTATTCTTCTTCAGCTTTGGCAATAAAATCGGCCTGGGCCTGTGGATCTTCCAACTCGGCAATTTTCTTGCTCTGAAGCACTTCAATGGCACCTTTGGGACCCATAACGGCAATCTCGGCTTGTGGCCATGCATAGTTCAAATCGCCACGCAGGTGTTTTGAGCTCATTACGCAGTAAGCGCCACCGTAGGCTTTACGCAGGATAACGGTAATTTTTGGAACGGTTGCTTCGCCGTAGGCATAAAGCAATTTGGCTCCATGAATAATAATACCGCCATATTCCTGAGCCGTACCGGGTAAGAAACCGGGAACATCTTCGAGGGTAACCAACGGAATATTGAATGCATCGCAGAAACGGACAAAACGGGCCCCCTTGCGTGAAGCATTGATATCCAACACCCCGGCAAGATAAGCTGGCTGGTTGGCCACAATACCTACCGGCATACCATTGAAACGTGCAAATCCAACCACGATATTCTGGGCATAGTGACGGTGTACTTCGAGGAATTCGCCGTTATCGACCAGACTGTGGATGATATCTTTTACATCGTAAGGTTTGTTCGGGTTTTCAGGGATAATATTGTTCAAATGGTCATCCAAGCGTTCAACTGGATCTTCGCACGCAACAATCGGCGGATCTTCGAGGTTGTTTTGTGGCAAATAAGAAAGCAGTTTGCGGATAAGCATCATACCTTCTTCTTCACTGTCGGCTATAAAATGGGTTACACCCGATTTCGAACCGTGAACCATTGCACCACCCAACTGCTCGTCGGTAACCACTTCGCCTGTAACGGTTTTCACCACTTTAGGGCCGGTAACAAACATATAGCTGGTATCCTTGCTCATAACAATAAAGTCGGTAAGGGCCGGAGAATAAACGGCACCACCTGCGCAAGGACCAAAAATGGCTGAGATCTGAGGAATAACCCCTGAAGCCATGATGTTACGCTGGAAAATCTCAGCATAACCGGCCAGCGAAGTTACGCCTTCCTGAATACGGGCGCCACCTGAGTCGTTGATACCAATCACCGGTGCACCTACCTTCATGGCCATATCCATCACTTTGCAAATTTTCTGCGCAAAAGTTTCGGAAAGTGAACCACCGAAAACAGTAAAGTCCTGAGAAAAAATAAATACGGTGCGGCCGTCAATGGTTCCACGCCCGGTTACCACACCATCGCTGAGGAATTTTGTCTTTTCCATTCCGAAGTTGGTACAACGGTGGGTTACAAACATGTCAAATTCCTCGAAACTACCTTCGTCAAGAATAGCGTCGATTCGTTCACGTGCAGTCAATTTACCTTTGGCATGCTGGGTGTCAATTCTTTTTTGCCCGCCACCAAGTTTGGCCTCTGCACGAAGGTCAATCAATTTTTTGATTTTGTCCTGATTGCTCATCGTTAGTCTTTATAATTAATATTATGAAGTATTATTCGCTGCAAAGTTCTGTCAACACACCAAACGTCGATTTGGGGTGAAGAAAACCGATATTCAAACCTTCAGCACCTTTACGGCCCTGCTTGTCAACTAATTGAATGCCATTAGCCTCAACTTCTGTCAATGCTTCATTTACATTGTCGACGGCAAAAGCAATGTGATGGATACCCTGTCCTTTTTTCTCGATAAATTTACCGATAGGGCCTTCAGGATTGGTCGATTCGAGCAGTTCAATTTTGGTGTCGCCCACTTTGAAGAATGCGGTTTTCACCTTCTGATCGACAACCTCTTCAATCGCATAGCATTTGATCCCTAACAAAGTTTCGTAATAGGGGATTGCCTTTTCGAGGCTTTCAACAGCTATACCAATGTGTTCAATGCGTGAAACGTTCATATGGAGTAGTTTTGTTTTGGATGTTTATAAAATATTGGGAAAATAATCCGCAGTCGTCTCCGGCTACGGATTATTAATTATGTCTGTTAATATGCTTTGGGGACAAACCGGAAGTGAGGGCCAAAACGCTCGAAAGCAGCCTTGTCCAACATTTCGCGATGGTTCGGGTGAGCAATTGAAATCAACAATTTAGCCCGTTCCTGCAAGGTTTTGCCGTAAAGATTTACTGCACCCTGCTCGGTTACCACCCAGTGAATATTGGAACGGGTTGAAACGACACCTGAACCTTCGATAAGGGTAGGCGAAATTTTTGACAGCCCTTTCTCGGTTACCGAAGGCATGGCAATAATCGGTTTCCCACCTTTCGAGTGACCTGCACCGCGGATAAAGTCGATTTGGCCACCTACGCCCGAATAGTGTTTGATCCCAATTGAGTCAGCACAAACCTGACCGGTAAGGTCGATGGCCAGAGCTGAGTTAATGGCGGTGACTTTATGGTTTTTACGGATAATATGGACATTATTGGTATGGGCAACATCCATCATCGCTACCATCGGGTTGTCGTCGATAAAATCGTAAACGGCCTTGGTTCCCATCAGGAACGATGCGACCATTTTACCCTTGTCAATCTGTTTGCGGCTACCGTTAACGATACCTTTTTCGACCAGCGGAAGGATACCGTCTGAGAACATTTCAGTGTGAACACCCAAATCCTTGTGGTTGCCCAATTGGGCCAACACGGCATTCGGGATACCACCGATACCCATCTGCAAACAAGCGCCATCTTCAACCAAAGCTGCTACATTTTTACCGATAGCAATTTCAGTATCCGAAAGCTGTTCCATGGCGTGGGCATACAGCGGAGAGTCGTCCTCAACAAAGAAGTCGATCATATCCATGCGAATCATGGCATCGCCCCATGCGCGCGGAACATTGGGGTTCACCAGTGCAATGACCACGTCGGCACATTCAACGGCTGCCAATGTCGAATCAACTGATGTTCCAAGCGAAACAAAGCCATGCTTATCCGGCATTGAACACATAATAAGGGCAACATTCACTTTCAGGTAGCCTTCGCGGATCAATTTCTGCGTTTCGCTAAGGAATACCGGAATATAGTCGGCATAACCTGCCTGCGTCTGTTTACGCATGTTCCCGGCAACAAAAAACTGCTGGCTTACAAATACTCCTTCAAACTCGGGATTGGCAAACTCAACAGCTCCTTCAATGTGGATGTGTTGTACTTTCACATCGTAAATCTCACCGGCACGGCCTCTTTCAACCATTGCCTTTATCAGTTTGTGCGGCGTAACAGCAACACCGCTCATATGCACACGATCGCCGCTTTTGATTACTTTCACGGCCTCTTCGGCAGTAACATATCTAACTTGTTTCATATGAATTAATTTACTGGTTTCAAAATCGGCGCAAAGGTACGATTAAAAAGTTTTGTGAAAAAAATTTAACACTATTTATACTTATTATTATTTAAAAATCGAACGACAAAGTGAATAGTTCAAGATAATTTAAAATCATTCTCTGTTACAACCGTTTGAAAAAACAATTTTCCTCAAATGATGTTATAAGAGGAGAAATCCAATTTTACTGTAATGGAGAAATATGACTTGGCTGTAATAGGGAGTGGGCCGGGAGGTTTTGCGGCCACCATGCGCGCAGTCGATTTTGGGAAAAATGTTTGTCTAATCGAAGCCGGAAATCTTGGCGGAAATGGGATTGTCAACGGTCCGCTCACCTCGAAAACAATGTGGGAACTGTCGGCCGACTATGCCGTTGCCGCAGCAGTCGACCGCGGATACCGGGCTTCAGGGCTTCAGGTCGATTACAATTTGGTAAAAAAAACCGTACTGAAAGCCGCAAAAACCAAACAAAATCAAATTCTTTCGCAAATCGAAACCTTCTCGCCCCGAAGTGGAAACAGAGGGACCATCACCTACAAACAAGGCTTTGCCTCGTTTGCCGACAGGCACCACCTTAATATTAGCAACGATTCGGGCATCGAAACCATCGAAGCCGACTATATCATCATTGCCACCGGTTCGCGACCTCGCCCGCACCCCGACTTACAGGTCGATCAAAAACAAATTTTCGACTCCGACGGTTTGCTCAACCTCGACCGCTTTCCTGAAAGAATGATGATTATCGGCTCAGGGATTATCGGCTGTGAATTTGCCACCATCTTCTCCAATTTTGGCCACACCGAAGTACACCTGCTCGACCGCACCCACCGGGTTATCCCTTTTGAAGACGACGATGTGAGCGATTTCGTATCGCAAAACCTCCAAAAAAACGGGGTAATTATCCATCATACCGCCAACCTTCGAACGGTTCGTAAACATCCTAATTTTCTGGAAGTAGTGCTCGATTATGAAGATGGCCACAGCAGTGTAGTGGAGGTCGATATTATTTTAGTCTCGATAGGGCGCGACCCCAATACCGACAAACTGGAGTTGCAAAACGCAGGTATCCAAACCAATTCGAGAGGCTATCTTCGTATCAACGAAGAGTGTGCCTTAGGCGATTTCGACCAGTGCAACGTTTTTGCTGCCGGCGACATCACCGGACAAAAAGCGCTCTACGGGGTAGCCGAAGAGCAGGGGCGATTCATTGTCGAAGCTATCTTTGGCGAAAGTTGTTACCCGCTCGACTACTCGCATATGCCAACCCTGATGTTTTTTAAACCGGAGCTGGCATCGGTTGGAGCCAACGAGAAAATGCTCCGCGAAAAGAAAATCCCTTACAAAGCAGCCTATTATTCGAACGAACTGGTTAACCGCACCATCGCCATGCGCAGCACCAACGGCTTCGTCAAAATCATGGTCAGCAACGACGGGACCGATCGAATCCTGGGCATGCGCGCAGCAGGACCTCAAGCTTCGGCATTTATTGTCTCCATCGCCTATTTGATCAATTCCGATATCAGACTGCAACAGGTACTGCAAAGCATTCATCCCCATCCAAGTGTAACGGAAGGTATTCAGGAGTGCATCCGAATCCTCTACAACCAATCCATTTTCAAACCCAAAGCTTTTCCATCGCTGATTAAAGTCACCGAATGGAAACCTGACAGCGAAAAAAAGGATTAAACAGCCAACAAAACCGGGATTTTATTTGACCAATATCCCTCCGATTTTGTAATTTAAAAACGAAAATAATTATTGTTTAACCGCTTAAATTCTAATGCAATGACAAAAGAGAAAAGCCAGGTAAAAGAGGGAAAGAAAGAAGCGACCAAGTCGTTAAAAGAAAAGCGCGCCGAAAAAAAAGCCAAACGCGATTCCAAACGATAGCCAAGACTTGTCGCAATAAAAAAGCCCATATCGTAATGCGAACTGCACCTCAAAAGTTGGACACAACATTTGGGGTATTTTTTGAGTGGGAAAAGAAAGTATTCAGATCAACAGCGTTTAGAAACAGTTTTAGATGTTCTGTAGAAAGGCGTTTCACTGAGCGTGGTTGCTCGCCGCTTAGGTACAGACCATAAGCATGTTCGACGTTGGGATGCGCAAACTGTAAACTAACATTTCAAGTTTTATTTTCTAATTCAGGAAATTATTTTCCGCCAAATCAGGAAGTAAATTATTGCCAAGTTAGGAAGTAAATTAGCGCCAAATCAGGAAGTATTGTTATATTTGCATTGAAATTCAATTACGCATAATATGGCAGAAAAGACTTATTTATCGCGCTTGTGTGATCAGGAACTACAAATAGCATTGCAATCGTCGGGAGCAGTTTTAATTGAGGGAGCCAAGTGGTGCGGAAAGACACGTACTGCATCTGTGGCAGCAAAGAGCATTTTGTATATGCAAGATCCGGATAATTCGGCATCTTACCAGGCAATGGCCGATACAAAGCCTTCATTGTTGCTCAAAGGTGAAGCACCAAGATTAATTGATGAGTGGCAAATGGCTCCGGTTTTATGGGATGCAGTCAGATTCGAAGTTGACAAAAGGGGTGATGTCGGTCAGTTTATTTTGACTGGTTCGGCAGTCCCTGCTGATAATGTTACTGCACATACCGGTACTGGAAGGTTTTCCCGAATGTTGATGCGTCCTATGAGTCTGTTTGAATCGAATGAATCAAATGGCTCTGTTTCTTTAGGTGGTCTGTTTGCAGGAAATCAGGATATTGAATCGATGTCAGAATTGTCTATAGAAAAAATAGCTTTTGCTTTATGCCGGGGAGGATGGCCTGCCAGTGTCTTGAAAAATGAAGCATCAGCATTACGTATGTCAAGAGATTATGTAGAGGCTGTAATTAATCATGATGTATCGCGCGTTGACGATGTGGAAAAAAATCCCGAAAGAGTTCGGTTATTGTTGCGATCTCTGGCGCGAAATATAGCCACAATGGCTTCGATACAGACGATTAAAAGTGATATTGAAGCGACTGATATTTCAATATCAGATAAAACAATTGGTTCTTACCTAAATGCATTACGAAGAATTTTTGTCGTGGAAGATTTGCCTGCCTGGTTGCCGTCAATGCGTTCCAAGTCGGCCATACGCACTTCGGCAAAAAGACATTTTGTTGATCCGTCAATTGCTACTGCAGTGTTGCGAACAAATCCGGATGGGTTGTTGAACGACTTTAATACTTTTGGGTTCCTGTTTGAATCTTTATGCACACGTGACATTCGTATTTATGCGCAAGCGATTGATGGTGATGTGTTTCATTATCGCGATAAAAGCGGATTGGAATCTGATTTGATTGTTCGGCTACGAGATGGTCGTTGGGCAGCAATAGAAGTAAAGTTAGGAAACAAACAGATCGAGGAATCGGCTCAAAATCTATTGGCACTAAAAGCAAAGATTGATGAAGATAAAATGGGACAAGCTTCATTTTTAATGGTTATAACCGGAGGTCAATATGCTTATCGCCGTAACGATGGTGTTTTGGTCGTTCCAATCGGATGCCTGAAGAATTAGGATTTGTATGGCACTTGAACAAAACGTATTCATACAAAAAGCCCCGCCGGAACTTCCGACAGGGCTTTCTATTGATTCAACTTCAGTCTTCCAGTTTCTTATTTTACTTCTTCAAAGTCGACATCAGTCACTTCTCCGTCGTTTTTAGGCCCCTGCTGCTGTCCCCCCTGAGGGCCGCCTTGCGGACCAGCCTGCTGGCCTCCCTGAGCGTTGGCTGCATTGTACATCTCCTGCGAGGCTGCCTGCCAAACGCTGTTCAGTTCGTTGGTAGCCGTTTCGACAGCAGCCAAATCCTGGCTCTTGTGCGCCTCTTTCAATTTGCCTAAAGCCGCTTCGATAGGAGCCTTTTTGTCAGCCGGCAGTTTGTCGCCAAACTCTTTCAACTGTTTTTCGGTCTGAAAAATCAGGCTATCGGCATGGTTCAGCTTTTCGACACGCTCTTTGGCCTGTTTGTCCGCTTCGGCATTGGCCGCTGCTTCCTCTTTCATCCGCTTAATTTCATCGTCGCTCAAACCTGACGATGCTTCGATTCGAATCGATTGCTCTTTGCCGGTAGCTTTATCTTTAGCCGTAACATGCAGAATACCGTTGGCATCGATATCAAACGATACTTCTACTTGCGGAATACCGCGTGGTGCCGGCGGAATGCCATCGAGGTGGAAACGGCCAATGGTTTTATTGCCCGAGGCCATTGGGCGTTCGCCCTGCAAAACATGGATCTCAACCGAAGGCTGATTGTCAGATGCTGTGGTGAAGGTTTCCGATTTCTTCGTTGGGATAGTTGTGTTGGCCTCAATCAACTTGGTCATTACACCGCCCATGGTTTCGATACCCAACGACAGCGGGGTAACGTCGAGCAACAACACATCTTTGACTTCACCGGTTAACACACCACCCTGAATGGCTGCACCAACTGCTACAACCTCATCGGGATTAACTCCTTTCGAAGGTGCCTTTCCGAAGAAAGCCTGCACCTTTTCCTGAATCGATGGTATACGGGTTGAACCGCCCACCAGAATCACTTCGTCGATATCGCTTGTTTTCAAACCTGCGTTTTGCAATGCTTTGCGGCATGGCTCAATCGTGGCATTGATTAGTGTATCAGCCAACTGTTCGAATTTGGCACGGGTCAGACTTTTTACCAGGTGTTTCGGAATACCGTTCACCGGCATAATATAAGGCAAGTTGATTTCGGTCTGGGTAGAACTCGACAACTCGATTTTGGCTTTTTCGGCAGCCTCTTTTAAACGCTGAAGGGCCATAGGGTCTTTGCGCAGGTCGAGGCCTTCTTCGCTGATAAACTGCTCGGCCAGCCAATCGATAATCACCTGATCGAAGTCGTCGCCACCGAGATGGGTATCCCCGTCGGTCGATTTCACTTCGAAAACACCGTCGCCCAATTCGAGAATCGAAATATCGAAAGTACCGCCACCAAGGTCAAATACGGCAATTTTCATGTCCTTGTGCATCTTGTCGAGGCCATAAGCCAGCGAAGCGGCTGTCGGTTCGTTGATGATACGGCGAACTTTTAACCCTGCAATCTCGCCGGCTTCTTTGGTTGCCTGACGCTGTGCATCGTTAAAATAGGCCGGTACGGTAATTACAGCTTCAGTAACTTCCTGTCCCAGATAATCTTCAGCCGTTTTCTTCATTTTCTGAAGTACCATTGCCGAGATTTCCTGCGGAGAGTAGAGCCTGTCATCAATCTTGACCCGAGGCGTATTGTTATCGCCCTGGATAACTGAAAACGGTACACGGCCAACTTCTTTGCTCACCTGTCCGAAAGTTTCACCCATAAAACGTTTGATCGAATAAACGGTTTTGCTTGGATTGGTAATAGCCTGACGCTTGGCCGGGTCTCCCACTTTACGTTCGCCATTCTCCACAAAAGCCACAATTGACGGCGTGGTCCGTTTTCCTTCACTGTTGGGGATGACAACCGGCTCGTTGCCTTCCATTACGGCTACGCACGAGTTGGTCGTTCCCAGGTCGATTCCAATTATTTTTCCCATTTCTTTATTTTTTATCGTTGATACTGTTAATTCATTTTTTCAAATACATCTGGTTACACGCAATTGATGTGCCAATCTGAAAAATGCCCGTTTCTCCTCTTTTTTGTCATAAAAATGTTGATTGCAAGGCGAAATCCTGTCACAACTCATGCCAAAACGACATATCCGACCTGTGGATTTGTACTCCTGACGGCTGACGGCTATTTATTTTTACAGGCAGCTCTGTTACACCAATACGGTTAATTTCTATCTTTGAGTGAACAGACTAACATTTCAATCATTTATGAAACACAAAAAACCAGAAGAGATCAAACACGAGAGGCTTGCATCGCTCGATACGCTGCGTGGCTTCGATATGTTTTGGATTATTGGCGGCGATGCCCTGATAATTGCACTTGCCGCTGCCACCGGTTGGGGATGGCTCGAAAATGTTGCCGAACAGATGGAACATGTGCCATGGAACGGTTTCCATTTCGAAGACCTGATCTTCCCTTTGTTTATGTTTATATCCGGGGTAGCCATTCCGTTTGCCATTTTGTCGAAAATTGAAAAAGGGGGCAATCGTTACGAATTATTGAAAAAAGCAGCCAAGCGGGGCATACTGCTGGTTATTTTGGGAATACTCTACAACGGGGCATTGCAATATGGCTTCAAAGATATGCGCCTGCCCAGTGTGCTCGGTCAAATCGGGCTGGCCTACTTCTTCGCCGCAGCCATTACCATCTACACCCAAAATTACAAACAACGGATTATCTGGACAGCCGGCATTATGGCCGGAATAGCCGCACTGCAACTGGGCTTCCCGGTGCCGGGCTACGGAGCCGGCCTACTCGACCCCGTGGGCGGTGTCAATGCATGGCTCGACAGGCTGTTGATTCCCGGGCGCTTACACGGTAAAACCTTCGACCCTGAAGGGGTACTTTGTATCGTCTCGGCCATTACCGTAACCATGACGGGTGTTATTGCCGGAGGAATCCTTCGCGACGGCAAAGCTGCATCGGCGCGCAAAGCAGCCATTCTGGCAGTTTCAGGGGCATCGCTGGTTGTGGCAGCCCTGCTGCTCTCGACCTTCTATCCCATTATCAAAGCTGCGTGGACGGTACCGTTCAACCTGCTCACCGCCGGTATCAGCTTTATATTGCTTGCCCTTTTCTACTATACCATCGATGTGCGCAAATGGACCAACGGCTTTGCCGGCAAAAAAATATTCTTCTTTCAGGTCATCGGGATGAACTCCATCACCATCTATCTGGGTACCCGGATCATCAATTTCGAGGGAATCTCCTCATTTTTCCTGGGTTGGTTGCACGAACCGCTGGGACAATGGATTATCATTCTTGGGGCCATCGTAATCGAATGGATGGCGCTCTACTATCTTTACAAAAGGAAGATATTCCTGAAAGTGTAACTCAAATTTTGCAATGAAGGTTCGTCAAGATAAAAGAGGCTGAAACTTAAATGTTCAGCCTCTTTTATCTTGACAGCAATAGAAATCAATCTTTTACACACCTGATGGCATAAAAATTCAATGGGTAAACAATAGCCCTTTGCTTCGAGATACCCGACATGTTTTGTTGGTTATACCCAAGCCCAACCGTAACAATTCCTTCGGAGCTACTCCATGTCGAGCTCCACCATAGGGCGGTAGTACCCAACTGAAGGTAATCTGCCTGATTGGCAAAACCGGACGGACGGGCATCGAAATGGCTGGCGTTATTGACCGTAGGCGGATTTAACAGCCAACGGTTAGTATCTGTCTCGCGCATTTTATCGGCCACTATATCAGACATGGTACTAAAGTTACTCGACAACTCGCCAGAGGTCATCCCCAAAAAGCCAAGCAATTCATTCCACTCGGCTTCCGAGGGCAGGTGCCACCCGGCCGGACAAACCTCCTGAGCCGCATTCC
>CAYOJD010000007.1:40346-56747 GCA_964404205.1 uncultured Prolixibacteraceae bacterium | reverse complement strand
CTGAATATTGATCTCGGCAACTGCTTTATCGATTTTTTTCAAATCGTCAGCGGTCAGTTCAACGTCAGCCGACCCGAGGTTCTCGTCGAGCCTGTGCAGCTTGGTGGTTCCGGGAATTGGAACAACCCACGGCTTCTGTGCCAGCACCCAGGCCAGAGCAATCTGCGCCGGTGTGGCTTCTTTTTCCGTTGCAATTCGGCCCAATAAATCGACAATAGTCTGGTTGGCTTTACGGTTTTCTTCCGAAAAACGTGGAACTGTACTCCGGAAATCGGTACTTTCAAATGAGGTATTGGCATCGATTTTACCGGTGAGAAAACCTTTGCCCAGCGGACTGAAAGGGACAAAACCAATTCCCAACTCTTCGAGTGTTGGAATGATCTCGGCTTCGGGTTCGCGCCACCACAGCGAATATTCGCTTTGTAAAGCGGTAACCGGCTGCTCGGCATGGGCACGGCGGATATTTTTCACCCCGGCTTCCGATAGTCCAAAATGGCGTACTTTCCCTTCTTTGATAAGCTCTTTCACCGTTCCGGCGACATCTTCCATCGGCACATTCGGGTCAACCCTGTGCTGATACAACAGGTCGATGGTTTCGATATGGAGCCGCTTCAGCGAGCCTTCCACTGCACGACGGATATTATCGGGGCGGCTGTTCAGCCCTACCATTTTGCCGTCCTGAATATCGAACCCGAACTTTGTTGCAATTACCACTTCATTGCGCAGCGGGGCCAACGCCTCGCCCACCAATTCCTCGTTATTGTAAGGCCCGTAAACTTCGGCAGTATCGAAAAATGTAATTCCCATCTCGACTGCTTTACGCAGCATAATAATCATCTCTTTCTTGTCGGGGAATGGCGAATACGAAAAGGTCATTCCCATGCAGCCCAGTCCGAGGGCAGAAACTTCGAGGTTTCCTAATTTGCGTGTTTTCATATTCAAATATCTTAAAATTATTGATTATAATTTGTTTCACACATTACTGCACACTTCCGGCATGGCGGGCAATCAGCTTCCAGTGTGTCCCCTTTTTTTGATACACTTCAGTATAGACCATATTTAACGTCATTTCGGAGCCTGCCATGGTGATGCTGAAACGACCTTTGCCCACCAAAATGGCGGTATTGCCAAAATCTTTTACCGTAGTTTCGCCAATCTCGATGCTTTTGTATGTCGGTATTCCATTTCTAACATCGTTGATATGCTCTGCAGACGATTTTATCAATCCATTGCTGTGCACCGTCATCGAATTTTCATCGTAAATGGTGAGTAGCGAGTCGGCTTTCCCTTCGAGCAGCCACTGCACCCGTTTGGCCGAAATGGCTTTGATTTCGGTTTCGGTATTCGATTGGGCAAAGGAAGTTGTAGCCAACAGAACGACAAGGGCCATCATCAAAATTGCTTTCATTGTAATCGCTTTATAAGCTTTACTTTAACTATTGTCCAATTCTTTGAATATCTTGCCAGTCGAAATATGATGTTCTTTTCGATATCAGCCAACGACCATTTTCATACACATATTCATCGTTGTAATGAATGCCAAAGGTCGTTTTTACATTGTCGGGACTAATCAAAACCGTCAGGCAATAGAGCGTTCCGGTCGCTTTGTTCCCTGTTATCGCGACAGCATGCTGTCCATTGAAATGGTACACCGTTTTGAAGTTGCTCAGAAAAGCGCCAAAGGTATCGCCAATCTGTTTACGGCCTTCCAAATAATTTACAGCCAATCCGTTGCGGTAGGTATCGATAGTGGCGTTTTCGGTAAAAAGAAGCGTTTGCGCCTGTACATCTTTTACATCGGCGAGATTCGAAAAGTTATCGACCAGGTTTTTTAAAGCGGCTTTGTTTTCAAGTTCTGAAATTCTTTCTTCCAGCGTTTTGTCCGACATGGTTTGCGCTGAAGTTGTGAGCGCTGCCAATAAAATGGCGATGGGAAACAGTAATTTTTTCATCATAATCTTCTTCTAATTATATCAATTTATCCATTTTAAATATTTAGCCAATAGGTCACTTTCAAATTGATAGACCTGAATTTCGGGCCAAAATCTTTGGTGAAATAGTTATCGTTGTACACAAGGTACAAGTCGGAAAGCGGGGCAAAACGCCACTGCAGTTTCGAGTTGATGCCCAGGTTGTCGCGCTGGTTGCTGTACTGCACAAGCGTCGACCAGAACAGCGATTTGGAAAAAGTAATATCCACTTCGGGAGTAACCAGCCAGAAATCGGCATTGGCGTGCGGTTTTGGCAAACGAATGGCATCGTAACGTGCGGTTAAATTCAACAAAGCCCAGGGTTGAATACGGTAACTGAGTACAGTGCTTGCACCGTAACTTTCGCCATTAAAAAACTGGCCACCGGTTGCCTGCATGGTAAAAGAAAATACTTTCCCGGGATTTGAGGTATAATTCAACATTACATTGTTGTAGGTGTAACCCTGATTGCCCGGAATGGGTACCGCTCCCGGCGTGCGGGTAGGGTCGAAACCGTAGGTGAGAAAGGTGTAATTATTTCTGAAATCGGCCCGAAAGGTAGCCTGATTGGTAAAATTGACATTGTAATACAAACTGTAAGTGTGATCCTCTTTTTCCCAATCCATTTCCGGACGCCAGTAATACAATGCCATTGCACCTGGGCCATGCAGACTTATTTTTCCGCTTTTCGGATAAAAATTGTAACTGAATCCATTGCCGTTTTTAAGCACGCCTTTGCGCGTTACAAAACCCAGATCGGCACGAAAATCGTCATCTACATACTGAAAATCGAGTATATACCTGAATTTCCGGGGTTGCCAGGTCACAGTGGTCTGCCACGAATAATTGCCCTTTGTGTCATCGGGCTGAAGCGACTTGTGCAGGTAAAATTTGCCCGTCCAGTTGTTATCGGCCGAAGCCAGGTTGTAATCGATACCGATCACCCGGTTGTATTCATTTTGGGGGTCAAGAAACGAGTACTCTCCAAAGGTTTGCCGGTTTACCGCAAAGAAACCCAGGCTGGAGCGCGAAAACATTTTACGCTGCATGGCAAACATCAGGTTATTGTTCGAAGCAATTTTGTTGTCGAGGTCTTCGGTCGTTTGCATATTCAAAAACCCAAGCCGCCAATTGTCGTTTAACTTTCCGCTTAGGCGTAATCCTCCGATAATCCGGTTTTCGATGAGGTTGCCCGTTGTATCGCGGGCAAGTCCTATCCGTCGTGAAAAGAAGGGGTTTGCAGAACCGTAAGCATCGCCATAACTTCCGAACAGGTCGTTGTTGTCGATAAAAAATTGCCGTTTTTCGGGCAGAAACATTTCGAAACGGGTAAGGTTGGTAAAAATCTCATCCACTTCGACCGTTGAAAAATCGGGATTTACCGTGATATCGAGGTTCATACTGTTCCCAATGGCAATTTTGGCATCACCGCCAAAGGTGAACTTGTTCTCTTTCGTATCGGATGTAAAATCTTTAGAAGTTAATGCATTTACATACGGAATGATGGCAACCGGAGTACGCGATTTTTCCAGTGGTTTTTCAAAATTCATTTCGCCCATAAATGCCAGGCTCGACAACATCTGGTTTTGGGGGACCCTGGCCCAGGCACTCTGTTCGTTGGTCTGCATATCCCAACGGTAGCACTGTACCCGCCATGATGTTGCACCTTCGTTAAATTTAACGGAACTCAGCGGTATGGCTGCTTCCAGCACATAATAATCGTCGTACATGGTACTTTCCAATTGCCATTTCTGGTCCCAGCTTGTATTAAATGCAGTTTGGCTCGACCCTCCACCCGAAACAAAAACTTCGCGCTGCACACCAAAAGGGGTCATCCCAAACAGAAATGCCGTTGTGCCATCTTTATAGGTATCGAACATTAATGTTACGTTGTCGTTGCCTGTACCACTAAAATCACGGCGAAGAGAGGATACTACGTAATTGTTTGACTTAACGCCGGCAACAACGCCAATGTAAATCGTATGTTCGTCGTACAAAAGTCTGAATTCGGTTGGGTTGACCGAGCGGGTAGTGTCAGATGGAAAGAATTGCCAGAATTCGTTGCCGGAATCAGACGATTTCCATGCCTCTTCATCAAGTTTACCATCGATTTTAATGGTTCCGTTGCCAATGAATTTAACCCCAATATTGGGTGCTTTTTCCTGGCTATAAGCCGAAACTGAAAGAATAATAAAAGCCAACAGGTAAATTGATTTTTTCATACTCATAGTATTATTTAGCAATAATTCAGATGAATGAGATTTATCACGGTGCAAAAATGAGTTGAATTATTAAATACTCAGGTATATAAATTACGGATTGAATTACCATTATTACGGATTTGGATTTTCAGTTTACAATATTTAAAATGAGAATATTAACTTTGATCCTGAAATTAGAAAAGTTATGGAAGAAGTAGTCAGGATTGATAGCATTACGCAGTTTAACGAAGGTGTTGGCATCGAAACTTTTCATCCACTGGTGAGCGTGGTTGACTTTGAAAAAGTGATCCCTAAAGTACACTACGGGAAAATGAAGATTTCTTACGGTTTTTATACCATCTACCTGAAAGAGATTAAATGCGGCGATATAAAATATGGCTGCAACTATTACGATTACCAGGATGGAACCCTTGTTTTTATTGGACCCGGACAGGTATTGAGTCTTGAAAACTACAAACCTGATTTTAAACCCAAAGGGTGGTCGCTCCGATTTCATCCCGATTTGATAAGGGGCACTTCACTGGGGCAGAATATCAGAAATTATAATTTCTTCTCGTACGAAGTGAACGAGGCACTTCATTTGTCGGAAAGCGAACGCCATGTTGTACTTGACTGCTTAAATAAAATAGACAACGAAACAAGACGACCCATTGACAAGCACAGTAAAACATTAATTGTAAGCAATATTGAACTACTTTTAAACTATTGTGTGCGTTTTTACGACCGGCAGTTTATTACCCGCAGCCACGTTAATATTGATATCTTGGTTCGCTTCGAGCGGTTGCTCGACGACTATTTCCACTCCGGGAAAACGCAGCTATACGGCTTGCCTTCAGTGAAGTATTTTGCCGATGAACTCAACCTTTCGGCAGGTTATTTTGGCGAACTGATTAAGAAAGAGACTGGGAAATCGGCTCAGGAATATATCCAACTGAAGCTGATGGACATTGCCAAGGATAAGTTACACGACACGAGTAAATCTGTCAGCGAGATTGCTTACGAACTGGGCTTCAAATATCCGCAGCATTTTACCCGGCTGTTTAAAAGTGCTGTTGGGCATTCGCCAAATGAGTACCGAAACCGGAATTAGCTTATTTGAACGTTACGACCAATTTCACCTTCATAAAAGGGGTTAGTTTCTAAAAAATAGAGCTATTTTTTCTATTCACAATTTTCGGTATTTCGCTCCGAAAGAATAAATCAGGTTGATATTCCACAAAAAATCTTCACCGGGAATAGTTGACTCGATGGTTTGATTGATTGTAGAAGAAACCGAAAACGGAAAATTACGTCTTGTTATCGTTAGAGTGGCATTGGCAAAGAAACCATCATTACGGTCCATCTTCAGGTAATAGAGTTGTGGCGCAAATTTCAGGAAAAAATTTTCAGACAATTTAATGTTCGAAATGGAGCTGCGCAGCGAAATAAAGTTTGAGTTTTTGGTTATCTCCTTTTTTTCCAACCCACGAGAATAGATATAGTATAAGCCCAGGCTTACATTTTTGGAGAGCAGCCAGGTGGGCGCCAGTTCGCCGGCCAAATAACGTTGGGTGCGGATAAATTCACGTGAGGAACCAGTATTATCAACCAGATGAATGGTTTTGAATGTAAAAGCAGGATGTAACCCTACTCCCAACAAAATTTATCGTTTTGAACCGCCTTATACCTGCCCCAGAAAAGAAAAGTCCATGGCTTACCTTCGAGCGAAAAGCGAAAAGTGGGCTCGAAACTTAATCGTCCATTTCCGGCAACCAAATCGAATATCGCAGCCGGTTTTCCAAGCGTTAGATTGGGGAAAGTCGAGATTCCCTTGGTGGTAACGGTTATCGCTCCCCAAAAATTAAATGTTTTGGCAACGGTGTCGCTTTTCTGCGAAAAAAGCAGATTCGGGAAGAATAGGAGTACTAAGCCGAACAATACCTTACAATATTGGACCATCACAACTGTTTTATTGATTTACAACAAAGAAACCTGATTTTCGCAATAATGAATAGCGATATTCAAATGAAAGGTCACAAAATTCAGACAATTTTCAATATTATAACCCACCAACAATTATCTATTGGTAAATATTTAAAAACCAGACAATAATTAAACTTAACAACCTTGATATTAAGCCATAGGATATGAAAAAAGTGGCTTCAGGGTGAGTGTTTTCATTTTTATCTCTTCCACTTCGTGCAAATCGAGTGGTTTGATTTTGGCAGAAAGCTTTAGTGCCAGTCTGAACAAATCTTCGTTACCCGGCGGAATAGCTGCCGTTACCGGATGAGATAAGGTAAACCGCAATCCCATTAACGCCTCTTCGGGATCGGTGAAGGGTTCGTACCAGCATTTGGCCAACTTATTGGTTGCATTTTCAGGCCACGGCCCTTTGGCCATCGCCTTTAAGGCCAAGATACCCATCCCTTTTTTATGGGCCATATCGAGCACCTGTGGGCCGAAATTGCCTGCATGCCACGACGAACTGCTTACAGGAAACAGAATGGTTTCGAAATCAAATCGTTCCATCAAAGCCATTGCCGCTTCGACCGAGTGGGCCGAGAATCCCAAAAACCGGACCTTCCCTTCATCTCTTGCCTCCAGCAATGTTTCCATTGCACCACTCATGTCAAAAATACGCGCTACATCATGCACTGTTGTTACTGCGTGCAACTGATAAAGGTCGAAATGGTCAGTACGCATTCGTTTCAGCGATTGCTCCAGTTCGCGACGGGCACCCTCTTTGGTTCGCTCGGTTGTTTTGCAAGCCAGAAATATGTTTTTACGATAAGGCTCCAGCGCTGGGCCTAATTTTATCTCTGCATCGCCGTAACTTGGCGCTACATCGAAATAGTTTATGCCATAATCGATAGCTTCGCTGACACGCCGGGAGGCTTGCTCAGGCGTGGCATCCATCACGACAATGCCCCCAAATCCGATTATCGAGAGTTTCTCTCCGGTACGGCCAAGTGCTCTCTTTTCAATGGCATCGGGTTGCGTTTCGCGGACTATGCCGCTCAAGTCGGCTGGAAAAAACGACAGCAGTGGCAATGCCCCCACAGTTGTTTTGATAAAGTTGCGTCGTTCCATAGTCGTACAATTAAGTGATTACAGGAGAAATTGTTATTTTAGAAAACACCATTAAATTTAAACTAAAAAACGACAGGTTGTTTCGTGGGATTAATGTAAAAAACAGAGCTTTCCCGGAACCTTTAAACCCCAAAAAGGGGAGAAACAGAAAGCCTGTAAAATCCGTTTTTTTAAATACTTTTGCAACCAGTTCAAAATGAATGAATGGAATATTTTTCAGCAACTCTGCCCAATGGCATCCGCTTAGTCCACCATTGTACCGATTCGCCGGTCGCCCACTGCGGGGTAATTATCAATACTGGTTCGCGCGATGAGCTATTCGACGAACAGGGAATGGCCCATTTTATCGAACACACCATTTTTAAAGGTACACAAAAACGAAAAGCCTATCATGTTATCAGCAGGTTAGAAGATGTTGGCGGAGAAATAAATGCCTATACCACCAAGGAAGAGACGGCTATTCATGCCTCTTTTTTGGTCGAATATTACGAAAGGGCTTTCGAGCTTTTTGGCGACATCCTGATGAACAGCACCTTTCCTGAAAAAGAGTTACGCAAAGAGCAAGATGTCATTATCGACGAAATTAACTCGTACAACGACACCCCTTCGGAGCTAATTTTCGACGATTTCGAAGAGTTGATTTACGACGGACATCCGATGGGGCGAAATATACTAGGCACCCCCGACCATATCAAAAGCTTTACCAGTGAACATATTCGTGGTTTTATGGCCCGAAACTACCATACCGACCAGATGGTCGTTTGTTCTGTTGGTAAAGTATCGTTTGATAAAATCAAACATCTGGCCGATCGCTACTTTTCGCCTTTTCGTGAAAACATCCGCAATTTCGCACGCGAAAAGTATACAGGCTACCAACCGGTGGAACGCAGGGTGACGAAAGATACCCATCAAGCCCATTGTATTATTGGCACCGAAGCTTTCGATGTTTACCACCCCGACCGAATCGGCTTGATTCTGCTGAATAGTATTTTAGGCGGACAATCGGGTAATTCGCGGCTCAACCTTTCGCTTCGTGAACGGAACGGCATAGCCTACAATATCGAATCGACCTATACCGCCTATTGCGATACCGGCACTTTTACCATCTATTTTGGCACCGACCCCGAAAATCTGGAAAGAGCCATTAATCTTATTCACAAGGAAATGAATAACCTTCGCCAAACAACAATGGGTTCCATTCAACTCAGCAAGGCAAAAAAACAACTTATCGGACAATTGGCCATGTCGCAGGAAAACCACGAAGACCTGATGCTGGCTATAGGCAAAAGTTATCTTGTTTTCAATAAAATCGACAGCCTCGAAGCTATTTTCAACAAAATTGAGTCGATAGATGCCAATCACTTGACAGCTATAGCCAATGAGGTATTTGATCCATCAAAACTCTCAACCTTGATTTACCAATGATGCAGTTGCCGCTCGAACTGGAAAACTATATCCTTTCGCATATCGGTGCTGAAGATCAGGTACTGGCCCGTTTAAACCGCGATACCCATGCCAAAATGGTTAACGGTAGAATGTGCTCGGGCCATCTGCAAGGTTCGTTACTGACATTTTTGAGCAAACTTATCAGCCCTTATTCGATTCTCGAAATCGGCACTTACACCGGTTATTCGGCAATATGTCTGGCTAAAGGGCTGCAACCGGGCGGACAACTGCACACCATCGAAATCAACGATGAACTGGAGCTTTTTGCACAAAAATATTTTCGGGAAGCCGGACTGGAAAATACAATTATTCAACACATTGGCGATTCATCAGAAATCATCCAAACGCTGAATAAAACCTTCGATTTGGTATTTATTGATGCCGACAAACGAAAATATCTGGATGATTACCAACTTCTTTTCCCAAAAGTCCGCATCGGAGGCATTATTATTGCCGACAACACATTGTGGAGCGGCAAGGTAACCGAAGAACCTGCGGTTAATGATACCCAAACGCAGGGAATTCTCGCTTTTAACGATTTTGTAAAAAATGACAATCGAGTCGAAACTACCATCCTTCCCCTCCGCGACGGGATGACGATGCTGAGAAAAATTTCTGAATAAGAAACCAAAAATCGGCTCATCCTTTTATTACTTCATTGCTTTTTGTAACTTACAGATGATTAAACCTAAAAGCGATGAAGGAAGAGTTTCTCCATTTTATATGGCAACATCAACTTTTCGAAAACAGGCCATTGGTCACCTCCGAGGGAGAGACTGTTGAAATTATTCAGCCCGGCAGGCATAATTTGCATGCAGGCCCCGATTTTTTCGATGCCCGGCTTCGAATTGGCGATACACTTTGGGCAGGGAATGTCGAAATCCACCAGCGGGCATCCGACTGGAATAAACACGGGCACCAAAACAACGCCGCTTACCGCAACACTATCTTGCATGTGGTAGCCGAGAACGACGAAAGGGTACGCAATGATATCGGCGCCATCGTTCCGGCAGCCATTGTGCGCTGGCCCGAATGGATCGAGAAAAACTACGAATCACTGGTAAGGAGCCGCAACTGGGTTAATTGTGCATCGCAGCTTTATCAGATCGATCCTTTTCGTATCCGCTTTTTTTTGAACAGCATCATGATTGAACGGCTCGAAATGAAAATTGAGGCAATTGAACAACGATTGGCTGAAAGCAAAGAGGAGTGGAACGAGATTTTCTACCAATTTCTGTCCCGCTCGTTCGGCTTTCGCGAAAACAACGAACCTTTCGAAAGGTTGGCCCGCTCACTTCCTCAATCCATCTTAGCCAAACATCACGATTCTGTTTTTCAAATCGAAGCCCTTCTTTATGGTCAAGCCGGATTGCTGGGCAACGAACTCTTTGCCGACGAATACTATCTGCAACTACGTGACGAGTATCATTTTCTGGCCCAAAAATACAATCTCAAACCCGTTGGGGGCGAACAATGGAAATTCATGCGAATGCACCCGGTCAACTTCCCCACGGTTCGGTTGTCGCAATTTGCAGCACTGGTGTATCGCTCGCAGGGCCTTTTTTCGGCCATTCTCGATAAAAAGACGATTGATGAATTCAGAATTTTGTTCGACATCAAAGCGTCAGAATATTGGGATACCCATTACTCGTTCAACAAACCTTCGCCACGAAGGCCTAAGGCATTTGGTGAAGAAGCATTTAGATTGATAATGATCAATGTGGTCGTTCCATTCCTTTTTCTTTATGGAAATTATCGCAACAAAAATTATCTTAAAGACCGCGCACTGGAATTGCTGGAGAAACTCCCGGCTGAAAACAACCGTATTATACGTCGCTGGAAAGAGTCGGGGCTAACAGCATCGAATGCGCTTGAATCGCAGGCACTGCTGCACCTTCAGCACTTTTACTGTGAACCCGTACGCTGTTTGGAATGTACAATTGGGCACCGGTTAATCCTTCACCGGCCAACATGATGCAACCAAATGAAAATAAATCGATTGGAGGATATGATTTTAAGGGATATTTTTTTACCTTTGTGGCCGGTTTTAAATAATGTTGAGCCGTTGTAATCGAAACTGAATTCTGCGGCGCAATAATTGTATCACAAACAAACGTTTAGTTTTATGTATTTAAATTCAGAAATTAAGCATGACATTTTTGCCAAACATGGTAAAAGTGCTGCTGACACAGGTTCTTCAGAAGGCCAGATCGCGTTATTTTCATTTCGCATCACCCACCTCACCGAACACTTGAAACAGAACAAGAAAGATTTCAGCACCCAGCGTGCTTTGATCCGTTTGGTAGGTAAACGCCGTGCATTGCTCGACTATCTGAAACGCAAGGATATCGAACGCTACCGTGCGATTCTGAAAGAATTGAACCTTCGTAAGTAAAACGAACTTCCTAAAAAAGGCAATTTTCGAATTGCCTTTTTTTAAAATTGAAATTTTTTGCCCCACCCATTGATATAAATGTTATTATTTAATTATTAGAGAATTATGCTAAAAGTTGTTACCAAAACAATTGATCTGGGCGATGGACGTACCATTACCATCGAAACCGGGAAGCTGGCCAAACAAGCCGACGGATCGGTTGTAGTCAAAATGGGTGATACCATGCTGCTTGCAACCGTTGTTTCGGCCCATCAAGCCGGCGAAGATGTTGATTTTATGCCGCTGAATGTCGATTACCGCGAAAAATTTGCAGCAGCGGGTCGTTTTCCGGGTGGCTTCCTCAAACGCGAAGGTCGCCCGTCGGACGAAGAAGTTCTGGTTTCGCGTCTGGTCGACCGTGCGCTGCGTCCGCTCTTCCCAGATAACTATCACGCTGATACCGTGGTAATGATTACCCTTATCTCCTCGGGCAAAAACGAAATGCCCGATTGTTTAGCCGGGTTGGCTGCATCAGCAGCAATTGCCGTTTCCGATATCCCGTTCAACGGACCTATCTCTGAAGTTCGGGTAGCCAGAATCGGCGGAAAATTCATGCTTAACCCTTCGGCCGAGCAACTTGCAACTGCCGATATTGATATCATGGTTGGGGCATCGCACGACAATATTATGATGGTTGAAGGCGAAATGAACGAAGTATCAGAAGCTGAAATGCTCGATGCTATCAAATTTGCTCACGATGCCATCAAAATCCACTGCAAAGTCCAGCAAGAAATGGCCGCTGAAGTGGGAGTTGTGAAACGTGAATACTGCCACGAACAGAACGATGAAACTTTGCGCGACCTGGTTTGGAAAGGTACCTATACCGGTGCTTATGAAGTCGCCAAATCGCTCAACAACAATAAACATGAGCGTATGGCCGCTTTCGAAAAGGTGAAAGAAGATTTCATCGCAGCCTACAGCGAAGGCAAAGAAGAGGGCGATGTCAACAAAAAACTGATTTCGCGCTACTACCACGATGTTGAAAAAGAGGCCATGCGCCGCATGATCCTCGATGATGGCATCCGTCTGGATGGACGTTCAACCACACAAATCCGCCATATCTGGGGCGAAGTCGATTATCTGCCAGGCTCGCATGGCTCGGCAGTTTTCACCCGTGGCGAAACGCAGTCGCTCACCAGCGTAACACTGGGAACTAAAATGGACGAGAAGATTATCGACAATGTTACCGTTCAGGGAAAAGAGCGCTTCCTGCTCCATTATAATTTTCCACCGTTCAGCACCGGCGAAGCCAAAGTCCCACGTGGATTATCGCGTCGTGAGATTGGTCACGGCAACCTTGCCCATCGTGCACTGAAACGAATGATTCCGGAAGGATTTCCCTACATCGTCCGTATTGTATCAGACATTCTCGAATCGAACGGTTCATCGTCAATGGCAACCGTTTGTGCCGGAACAATGGCCATGATGGATGCCGGGGTGAAAATGACACGTCCGGTTTCGGGTATTGCAATGGGATTAATTACCGATAAAGGTGCAACCAAATATGCCGTTCTTTCTGATATTCTGGGAGATGAAGATCACCTCGGAGACATGGACTTCAAGGTAACAGGTACCGAAAAAGGGATTACCGCTACCCAGATGGACATCAAAGTAGATGGACTTTCGTACGAAATCCTGGCCAACGCTTTGCAACAAGCCAAAGAAGGCCGTGAACATATCCTTGGCAAAATTCTGGAAGTGATTAGCGAACCGCGCGAAGATTACAAGCCAAACGTGCCACGCATTGTGAAGATGATTATTCCGAAAGATATGATTGGTCCGGTTATAGGCCCTGGTGGAAAAATTATTCAGCAAATTCAGGCCGATACCGGTGCAACTATCGCTATCGAAGAGATTGATGAACAAGGCCATGTCGAAATCAGTGCTCCGAACAAAGATGCTATCGACGCAGCCGTTGCCCGCGTACGTGCCATTGTTGCCGTTCCTGAAGTAGGCGAAGTGTACAAAGGCAAAGTAAAATCTATCGTTCAGTTTGGTGCTTTTGTTGAAATTATGCCGGGCAAAGAAGGTCTGCTCCACGTATCGGAATTTGACTGGAAACGAGTTGAACAACCTGAGGATCTGCTTAAAGTTGGCGACATTGTTGAAGTCAAGTTACTTGAAGTCGAACAAAAATCAGGCAAACTGAAACTTTCGCGTAAGGCTTTATTGCCCAAACCTGAAGGGTTTGAAAACCGCGAAAACCACGATCGTCACGGTGACCGCAACTCCAATCGTCCGCACAACCATGGCGATCGTCGTGAAGGTGGGGGCCACACTCACCAGTTGCGCAAGCCGAGAAACGATTGATAACAAACGATTTTTCCAACGTTCAAAGATTGGGAATTATCGTGCCAAATAAAGAAAGGCTGTCCATTGACTGGACAGCCTTTTCTATGCAGACATTTGATTGATCTTACCAAGAACCACCGGCGCCGCCGCCGCCAAAGCCTCCACCTCCGCTGAAGCCTCCGCCGCCACCACTAAAATTGCCCCATGAGCCACTGTGACGACTTCCACCCAACATATTGGCCAGAATAATTGCATCGAGCAAAGACCCTGTTCGTGTTCCCACAGAATGATGGTTACGCCGACGGCCAAAGATGATAAACATGACCACCATAAAGATGATAAAACCTATTCCGGCAAACGGTGAGACTCCGTTCCCGGCTTTTTTCTGATACTGATCAGCCGTAAACTCGCCCGAAGTAAGCGACATCAAAACGGTCGTAGCACGGTCGAGCCCTCCAAAGTAATCACCAACTTTAAATGCAGGCAATATCTCTGTATTGACAATTGTCCGGTGCGCAATAGCGTCAGGGACAACAGCCTCAAGCCCATAACCAACAGCAACAAAAATTTCGCCTTTCTCGTTAGCCGTCTTGGGTTTGACCAAAATCAAAATCCCATTGTTTTTACCTTTTTGCCCTACCCCCCATTTTTCAGCCAAACGATAGGCATAATCGGCCCTGTCGTAACCACTTAAAGTCGGAACGGTTACAATGGCTATTTGGGTTGAAGTTTGTTCACCAAACTGAACCAGTTTAGCTTCAAGCTGCTGCTGTTCGCCACCCGACAACATTCCGGCCAAGTCATTTACCAACCGGGGAGGTTCGGGGCGTTGCGGAAACTCGTCCTGCGCTTTAAGCCCAAATGCTGAAAATAAAAGCAGTAATACAAAAAAAGTATTCTTAATCGGGTCGTATTTTCTTGTCATTTTGTTCCGTATGAAATATCATCAGACAATTCGTTGACATCATCTTTCTGATAAGGGAAGAACTCTTTCAATTTCTCTCCGGCCATTGTAACTCCGACTTCCAGACCATCGGCAAAACGGCCTTCGACAAAACATCCGAGCATTGTGGTTTTAACTTCGTCCCAAAAACCGGGCGGAACAACCGCGTTGATTCCTGCATCGCCCAGAATGGCAAATTTTCTGTCGTCAGTCGAAAGATAAATCAGCACACCATTGCGTTGAGCGGTTCGATGCAATTTCAATGTTTTGAATACCCAGGCTGCCCTGTCGAGTACATCTTCTTTACATGACGATTCAATATGGATAACAATCTCGCCACTGGTGGCTTTCTCGGCATCCCGGATAGCCTCCTTGACCCGTTTTTCGTTTTCCTTTCCCAAAAACAGTTCAGGTTTCATGCTTCGAAAGGGTTAAAATTCAACTTTCGGAGCCTTCTCTGCACCTTTATCAGCTTCGAAATAGGCTTTCTTTTCGTAATCGCCGAATGAAGCTATCAGATTGTTGGGGAATTTACGGATATAGGTATTATAAACTCTTGCCGTTTCGTTGAATTTTTGACGTTCGACTGTAATCCGGTTTTCGGTACCTTCGAGCTGGGCTTGCAAATCGAGGAAGTTTTGGTTGGCCTTTAAGTCGGGATATTTCTCGACAACTACCATTAAACGCCCCAATGCCGAAGAGAGACCCGACTGAGCATCTTGAAACTGCTGAATAGCATTGGCATCCAACTTAGTAGGGTCGACAGTTACAGCGGTAGCTTTTGCCCTGGCTTCGATTACGGCTGTCAATGTTTCCTGTTCGAAGTCGGCATAACCTTTCACCGTATTAACAAGGTTGGGTATCAAATCGGCACGGCGCTGGTATACATTCTCGACCTGCGACCAGGCAGATGACACACCTTCGTCCATTTCGACCATCTTGTTATTTACGCTGATTCCCCAGCGTACAGCTGCAAAAACAATTACTGCTAAAACAATAATAACGATTAAACCTTTTTTCATTTTTATAAAAATTTATCAATTAATCTGTATGATTTACCTGAGTGAAATTACAACATTGACTTCACTTTAAAAAATAGGTTTTGTACACGCGAAAATTTTGAGATTGGGGTTCAACCTTTACCCACCAGATTAGGTTGGTAAACAGCGGTTTTTTCGAGCGGTTCAGGAACCGCTTCCCGCTCGCTTTTGGGTGAAATGCCTGATGAGGATGTTATTTCGAGCGTAAATGCAAAAGTAGTCCCTCGTCCCTGATCTGCGTCAACGGTAATCTGCCCTCCATTTTTCTCCACAAATTCTTTGCAGAGCTTCAAACCAAGGCCGGAACCCTTTTCGCGATTGGTTCCATAAGAGGTATAAAAATCTTTCGAATCGAAAATGCGGTTCATCACCTCGGGTGGCATCCCTACTCCATTGTCCTGTATAACTACTTTGTAGAAATTATCGGTTTTATATCCGGTAATGGTGATAGTCCCTTTTGCCGGAGTAAATTTTATGGCATTCGAAATCAGGTTTCGGATAACCAGATTTATCATGTTTATATCGCAAAAGACGTTATAGTCGGCTGACACCTGAGAGTAAAGTTTAACCCCTTTCTTCCTGGCAAAAATCTCCTGCTGCTCAACATTGGTTTCAATCAGTTTTCTAACAGAAATCGAATCTTTCGAAATCTTCAAACCACGTTGATTGTTGGCCCACGACAACAGATTCTCGAGCAGATCGTGAGTCTTCTCGCTTACCAGAAATAATTCTTCCATAATTTGGGACTGTTCTTCGGGGGTGAAGACATCGGGATCTTTTATCAGCTGGTAAAGCATATTTTTGGTTACGCCAACAGGACCGCGCAAATCATGCGCGATAATGGAAAGTAATTTGTCTTTTGTGCCATTGAGTTGTTCCAACTCTTCTTTTTGCTCGGCAATCTGTTCGTAGCTCGATTTGAGTTTGCGATTCGAGTTTCGTTTGATGGAATATAAACGGTAAAGAAGGCCAAGAGTAATAA
>CAYOJD010000007.1:35816-40336 GCA_964404205.1 uncultured Prolixibacteraceae bacterium | reverse complement strand
GAGTAATAACAAGCCCAAATATCAATCCCCACATTAGTTGATTGCGGATTTTCTTCTTTTCCAGCTCAAGTTCTTTACTGGCATTCTCCTGCTGCAAAAAAACGACTTCTCCCTCTTTCTTGGTCAAATCATATTTGGCTATCATTTCAGAAAGGATATTTTCGCGGCTCTCTTTGTAAACTGAATCCGAGATAGTTGAAAAGTTTCTGTAATATTCGTAGGCTGCCTTATAATTGCCCGAAAGCACTGCCAGATTCGACAGTGCTTCATAATTTTTTCCCAATAGTTCGACCTGACGAAGGTCCTGAGCCAATTTTAAACTCTTATCAAACGAAATCTTGGCATTTGAGATATCTCCCTTTCTGAAAAAAAGCTCTCCGAGATTGAAATAGACCTGCGAAAGGTTCTCAGCATAATTTAATGTTTCAAAAATGGTTTTTGCTTCGTTCAGGTTTTTGGCTGCATCGTCAAACTTCTCCATCAACAAATATGTTTCACCCATCCCAAGAAGCCCCATACCTTTATAGCTCTCGTTATTCAGATAAATCCCCAGACCGTAACACTGTCTGAATGTTTCGAGTGCCTTATCATATTCTTTTCGATCTTTATGAATCTCAGCAATGTTGTTGAGCGGGATAACCTGAGACGATACCTGCCCCAACTCGCGGTGAATATCGAGTGCCTGCTGATAATACTCCATCGCTTTGTCGAAATTAAGCAACTCGTGGTAGCTTAATGCAATATTGTTTTTAACGATAGCAATATTCTCCTTATCGTTCTTTTTTTCGTAAACATTCAATACATCGAAGAAAAGATCCATCGCTTTGCGGTATTCACCGGTAACATTATACAAATTGGCCAGATTGGACTTAATCATGGCAATTCCCCGTTCATCTTCAGGCAAACGCAGATTTGACAAACCCTCCTGAAATACCTCAAGCGATTTGCTAAGATTTCCAACAGTCATGTAATAATTGCCCAAAAGGTTATACCCTTCGCCAAGCAGCGATTTGTCTTCTATCTTTCTCGAAATAGAGAGGGTATTTTGGATGAAAGGTAACGATGCCTCCACTTCGCCACGCATAAAAAGGCTTTTGGCTATATTGAGCTGGGAGTACCCTTCGCCTTTTGAATCGGAAGTTTTCAATGCAATTTCGTAGGCTTGATTGGCATATTCGAAGGCAGCCTGCGGATCGGTTGAAATATAGGAACGGGATATCTCGTTCATTAGCATACACCTGTCGGCTTCGGGCACAGATTTTAACTTCCTGAGAAGACTGTCCAACTCCTCCGGTGCCTGGGTTGCAAAAACGTTAATTAAAGTAAACCAGCCAAATAATATGAGTAAAAACTTTTTCAACCTACACTATATTACCTTCTGCAAAAAACAAAATTAATAAAAAATCAGCCACCCCACTGACTCTTGGCAAACAAGATTCATATTTATGATAAAATACCTATTTTCAGGTATTCAACTCAATTATTCTGTTAAATTGAGTCTCCACTTCAATCAACGAAAAGAGGCCTGAACGCTTGTAGACAACACTTTCTTCGAATAATAAAATCATTGTTGGTGCAGCAAAAACCATATACTTTGCTGAAAGCTCGGGCTGCTGCGCAATATCGACAGGAATAAACCTGATATCCGGAAATTTGTCATGAACCATCTGCTCCAGTTTAGGCCTTAAACTATGGCATACTGTACACGAAGGAGATGTGAAATAGAGCAATTCGAACAACATATCTATTCCCGTTTTTCGAGCAATACAACTGCCTGAACCGATATTCCTTCTTCACGACCTTCGAAACCAAGCATTTCGCTTGTTGTAGCCTTAATATTGACATCGGCAACATCAATATTGAGTATCCGCGCTACAACTGACTCCATCTCAGGAATATAGTCTTTCAATTTAGGACGCTGGGCCACTACCACAATATCGGCATTGACAACCGTATAACCCTTCTGAGACACTAAGTCGATGGTCTTTTCGAGTAATATTTTGCTGTCAATATTTTTGAATTCAGATGATGTGTCAGGAAAGTGAAACCCAATATCCCGCAACCCGGCCGCCCCTAAAAGGGCATCGCACACCGCATGGAGCAACACATCGCCGTCGGAATGGGCTACCGTCCCTTTTTCATGAGGAATTTGCAAACCACCCAACCAAAGCTCTTCGCCAGTTGCCAGCCGGTGCACATCGTATCCCAAACCAACCCTGATTTTGTTCATTTCAATACTCTTTAGCATTAACCAACAATGACTATAGTCAACGTGCAAATTAAAGAAAATAAGCAAATAATTCCCCCTGCCTGGCCGAAGAAATGATATCAAAATTGCAAACAAGCGTAAAAACAGGCTGACAATCAAATCAAAAGCTCGAATGCTTTTTGATAAAACCGCGATCATTATCAACAACCGCCGGTTGGTAACTATCAATAAATTATGTCGGTAATTGACTATCCTAATTGATGAAACAATTGATATTTTACCATATATTTGTACCATATCCGGGAAATCCGGTAATTTCTTTACAAAATATTACATCTTTTAAAAGATTTGATTTATTTTGCACCGAGTGCAACTCTTATTGAAATCAAACGATAACGCATTATGAGACTGAACACAATAGTCCTTCTTGCCTTGAGCCTGATGCTCGTGTCATCATGTAAATTATTCAAAGGCAAAAAGAATTCGGCTTCATCAACAACCGGATGGTCGTACAACAACCCCAAAAACGGCGGTTTTGAATACCGGTCAGGTTACAAGCAAAACAATGGCCCGGGGCTGGTATATATTCAGGGCGGTACTTTTTCGATGGGTAGAGTCGAACAGGATGTGATGTTTGATGCCAACAACATTCCCCGCAGGGTAACGGTTGCCTCCTTCTATATGGACGAAACCGAAGTGAGAAATGTCGACTGGCGCGAATATCTGTACTGGTTACAGAGGGTTTATCCCAATAATCCAGAAGTTTACGAAGCTGCTCTCCCCGATACATTGGTATGGCGTGACGAACTTTCGTACAACGAACCTTATCTCGAAAACTATTTCCGACATGCAGCCTACGCCGAATACCCCGTAGTTGGTGTAAGTTGGGTTCAAGCCAACAAATATTGTGCATGGCGTACCGACCGTGTAAATGAAAGAGTCTTGATTGAAGATAGAATTCTCGCCGAGGACTTGAACCAGGAGGGACAGAATGTATTTACATCAGACAGCTACCTGAATGGCGCCTACGATGGCACCGAAGGCAGTCGCCCGATGAAAGATTTAGGCAAAGACGGAGGCACACGCCGTGTAAATATGTCCGATGGCATTGTGCTGCCTCGTTACAGGCTTCCAACCGAAGCCGAATGGGAATATGCGGCCCTCGCACTGATTGGTAATACCGAAGAAGAGGTGGTTACTGACCGAAAAATTTATCCCTGGAACGGAAACCAAATTCGTCAGAGTGCCAAAAAAGGAAGAGGAAAAATGTTAGCCAACAACGTCAGGGGACGAGGCGACTACATGGGAACCGCTTCGGCACTCAATGACGCATACGAAATTGCTGCTCCGGTGAAAACCTTTATTCCCAACGATTACGGGCTGTATAACATGGCAGGCAACGTAAGCGAATGGGTACAGGATGTTTACAGGCCAACCTCTTTTCAGGAATTCAATGAATTCCAGCCATTGCGTGGAAATGTTTATACCAATTACCGCCGCGATGCCGATGGCAATTTCATGAAAGACGAATACGGTGTGCTTATCCGTGATACCGTTGCCAATTATATCAACTTTAGAGACGGTGACTACCAGTCGCGTATAGACGAGTCGGAAGAGTGGGAAAATGAGCAAAACAAATCGAAATCAACGATAGATATGTATGCCCAGGGAACCGGAAAATCAGACCCCCGTATTTCGGATAATGCCCGCGTATACAAAGGTGGAAGCTGGAAAGACAGGACCTACTGGTTGTCACCTGGCTCAAGACGCTATCTTGACGAAAGAAAAGCCACCAACGATTTGGGCTTCCGCTGTGCCATGACCCATCTGGGTGATTCAAACTCGAAATAATAAACAACCCAATCATAACTGAAAAACCTCATTCTCCGATGAGGTTTTTTCATTTCCTTACAAAATGAAAACAGCCAATCTCTATACCATTTTCCTCGAACACCAAAAGGTTACGACCGATAGCCGGAATATCGAACGTGGCTCCATCTTTTTTGCTCTGAAGGGCGAAAACTTTAATGGCAACCGTTTTGCCGCAAAAGCCATCGAAAACGGCGCATCTTATGCCATTATTGACGAACCGGAATATCATTTAACAGAACAGTTTATTTTGGTCGATAACGTACTGGACACACTTCAGGCTTTGGCCCGATATCACCGCGAACAGCTCAAATTACCCATCCTGGCCATTACCGGCACCAATGGTAAAACCACAACCAAAGAGCTGATTACCGCAGTATTGTCCAAAAAATTCAGGACTGTAAGCACAAAAGGCAACCTAAATAACCATATTGGGGTGCCG
>CAYOJD010000007.1:17772-35806 GCA_964404205.1 uncultured Prolixibacteraceae bacterium | reverse complement strand
GCCGCTTACCCTGCTTACGCTGACATCAGAAACCGAAATCGGCGTTATCGAAATGGGGGCCAACCATCCGGGCGAGATAAAGGCACTCTGCGAAATTGCCCTACCTGATTACGGATTAATTACCAATGTAGGCAAAGCACATCTCGAAGGGTTTGGTTCATTCGAAGGGGTTATCAATACCAAAACCGAAATGTACCGCTTTCTTGAAAATCATCAGGGAAAGATATTTATCAACACCGCAAACCCACACCTTCTACCCAAAACCGGCAAAACGGCAACAATTGAATATACCACTACAAAAGGGGGAAACGGGGTGGAAGGAGAATTGATACAGTCGGCACCATTCATGATATTCAAAGCACGTTTTCCTAAAGGGTGGCTTTATTGCAAAACCCATTTGGTCGGTGGTTACAACCTCGAAAATGCCCTTGCCGCAGCTACTGTAGGACAATATTTTGGCATCGACCCATTGCAAATAACAGAAGCGATAGAAGCTTACCAACCAGCCAACAATCGTTCGCAGTTTATCAAAACCCAGCAAAACTCGGTACTGATGGATGCTTACAATGCCAACCCGACCAGTATGGCAGCCGCCCTCGAAAACTTTAGCCATTATGATGCTCCACGCAAAGCGGTTGTATTGGGCGATATGCTCGAACTGGGCGATGTTTCAGCCGAAGAGCATCAGAAAATTGTCCTTCAACTTCAGCAGATGAGGTTAGAATACATCTTTCTGGTAGGCCCTCAATTCGCCTCTCAATCCTGTGGCAGTAATTTCAAAACATTTGACCTAAGCAGTGAACTTGCTGACTTCCTGACACATTCGCCTATCGAAGATTGTGTCGTCCTGATTAAAGGATCGAGAGGAATAAAGCTGGAAACCATTCTCGAAAAGCTGTAAGCTGACCGGTTAAACCAATTTAACTGCATTTCGCGTAAAAGTGTCGGTAAATGTCTATTTTTGCAACCGTTTTATTTTCTAACAGGACGCAATGCCAGAAAGGCAAAATTTGAAAGAATATCTCGAACATCCGGCGTTTAAATTGATCGGCGCTGTTTCCGACCGCGAAGGGTTGGAAACTTATGTCATAGGCGGTTTCGTACGCGACAAAATCATGCATCGCAAACGGGATCGCTATGATATCGATATCGTTACCATTGGGAGTGGTATTGATTTGGCACAGAAAGTTGCTGCAGCCATCAACCCCCGACTGAAGGTATCGGTTTTTAAGAATTTTGGAACGGCAATGTTCCGACACCAGGATGTTGAATTCGAATTTGTTGGAGCCAGAAAAGAATCGTACCGCGTTGAAAGCCGCAAACCGATTGTTGAAAATGGGACTCTTGAAGATGACCAAAAACGACGCGACTTCACCATCAACGCATTGGCCATCAGCCTCAATCATACTACTTACGGACAACTTCTCGACCCCTTTGAAGGCATTAAAGACATCGAGAACCAGATTATCCGTACCCCGCTTGATCCGGAGATTACATTCTCTGACGACCCGCTTCGAATGTTACGGGCTATTCGTTTTGCTGCGCAACTGGGATTTTATATCGAAGATAAAACCTTCGATGCCATTGAAAAACAAGCCGAACGGATAACCATTGTCTCGAAAGAACGCATCTCCGACGAAATCAACAAAATCATGCTTTCGCCGGTGCCGTCCATTGGTTTTAAATTGCTCGAAAGAAGCGGATTACTGAAGATTATCCTTCCGGAACTTCAGAATATGAAAGGCCGCGATACGGTGAATGGAATTGGTCATAAAGATAATTTTTACCACACGCTCGAAGTGCTCGACCGCATCTCGTTCCATACCGATAACCTTTGGCTCAGATGGTCAGCTTTACTGCACGATATTGCCAAACCTGCCACAAAGAAATATTCGCCCGCTTTGGGATGGACTTTTCATGGCCATAATTTCGTTGGAGAAAAGATGGTACCCAAAATCTTTGACCGGATGAAACTTCCGATGAATGAAAAGATGAAGTTTGTCCAAAAAATGGTGTTACTGCACATGCGGCCAATTGTACTTTCGGAAGAAGAGGTTACCGACTCGGCTGTACGCCGCCTGTTGTTTGATGCCGGCGACGATATCGATGATTTGATGACACTCTGCGAAGCCGATATCACGTCGAAAAATCAGGAAAAAGTGACCCGTTACATGGCCAATTTCCAACTTGTACGCGAAAAACTAAAAGATATTGAAGAACGTGATGCCGTTCGAAATTTTCAGCCACCGGTACCGGGCGAGTTAATTATGGAAACGTTTGACCTTACGCCTTGCCGCGAAGTGGGACTTATCAAATCGGCCATTAAAGAGGCGATTCTTGAAGGAGAGATCCACAATAATTTTGATGAAGCATATGCTTTTATGCTTGAAAAAGGAAAAGAACTCGGACTGACACCAAACAGAAAAGGGTAGCTGGTAAAAGAACCGCCACCCTTTTCATCATCCAACTAATCACCAACCAACTATTTATTTTTCGAAGTGGAATGAATCCACACAAAAAATCTGATTATTATCACCATAAAAACGCAACCACAGTGCATGGATTCCGGCTATCTTCCGAACCGGGAAACGATATTCCAACACTTTTGTCCCATCGCCATTTCCCGGAATTTCTATAGAACCCAAAGATTGGCCCCACGATTGGCCCAATGCCAGCTCAATTCTAACAGGCTTCGGGCCGGGAGACGCTTTTATCAATACTGATGATGCACCTGTGCCAAAGTTAATGTATTTATAACATGCCGCATCATCGTTGTTAATTTTTATTAACGCTTCATTTTGAGATCCAAAACCAGCAATTCTAACATTACCGAAAAGCAGACAAGCCCGCTCGGCCTCAATTTCAGCAAAAGCATCGAGCGCTTCGCCCGCACCCTGCGATGTCATTTCCACTTCGGGAATTGTACCATCTTCCCTGAAAGCTATTGGTTCGATACAAGCTTTGCGCATCATCTTGCTGCCATGGGTCGACCGATGATAAAAAATATACCATTTCCCTTTAAATTCGGCTATCGAACCATGGTTGTTCCATGTCTCCGGATCGCAATGGTCATTATCGACAATCACTCCTCCATATCGAAACGGCCCCATGGGAGAATCAGACATGGCATAACCAATGGAAGTTGCCCGGTTGGCCCGGCTGATATCGGTATAAATGAAATAGTAAATCCCGTTTCGCTTAACCATATAGCCGCCTTCGTGAAAAAAATGCTCTTTCTCGTTGACTACGCCAACCTTAATGGTCGACTCATCTATCTCGGTCATCCCAGGCTTAAGTTTGGCAATCTTGGCCTCAAATTGTCCCCAAATATAATAACCCTGTCCGTCATCGTCGATAAATACTGCCGGATCAATCTGATTGTAGCCTCCGACCTTTATTGGCTTACCATTGATAAATGGGCCCGTTGGAGAAGCTGATACTGCATACCCCTCAATATCAGCGCCTCCGGCAAGACAGTAATAGAGATAATAATTTCCGTTGAAATATTGACAATCAGGGGCATAAAGCGGGGCATCAGAATAGGAAACCTGATCTTTTGAACCACGCGAGGCAAAAGCATCTTTAGTAATTTCCCAATCGCTCAGGTTGTTTGTGGCCAATACCCAATGGTCGTACGAACAATAGTAATCGGGGCTTTCGTCGCGCGAACCATAAACATACAATTTACCGTCGGTCCAGACGTGTGCCGATGGGTCGGCAATATAGACTCCAGGCGGACAAATGGGGTTTTGCGCCGTAACATAAGATGTTATTACCAATAAAAATAGAGGAACCAAAGGTTTGCGCATCTTCCTCAGTAGGTGAGTTGCATATCATTGTAAAAATAACAAGTGCGAGCGACATCTTTATCCTAAATCACCTTAAAATGGTTGAATCTCCTTCAACCCAAGGCTTACATTTACCTTTCCGAAAACAGGTTCTGAAACCATCAGTGCGGCTCCCAATGCCGTAGCATTATCAATCTCTGAGGTGAAGATTCTCTTATCGGACAATAAATTGGCTATCAATCGGACAAAGAGCCTGTTCCTGGAAAAGCCGCCGGTGATGTAGACTGCCTTTGTGGTATCGTGCTGCGGTATAACCAGCCCAACCGATTTACGGCAAAGGTGCGCAACATCAAAAACCAGCTGGTGATAAGCAGCTTCGAAGTTGGCAAACGAAGATAAATCGGCTGACAAATCGATGTAATCGGCAGGTAAACTGTTAGTAAAGAAATAACGGGTTTGGTTTTCAAGTAGGCCTTTAACAAGCGCCTCATCCGGCTTAACCGATTTAAATACCCCCTTCTCTTTTCCAAAAAATTGCTCAATCCGCGATACGTTCACTTCAAAGATATGGCCTAAAAAGAGCCGGGACGATTTTACCGGTTTTTGATGCACACCCATATAACTCAGGCAATCTTGTTCCAGTTGCTCTGCTGTCAGTGGTTCATCGTTAAAAGGGTTCATCGTAATGCACCATGTTCCGGTGGATATCAGGATAAAAGGTTCGGACGCAAGGGTCAGATAAGGGGCCAGCGAAGCCGAACTATCGTGGATACCAATTCCGACCGGAAGTTTTTTACCATTAAAATTAACCTCGAAGCAAGTATTGTTATCGACTGGATGCGGAAGGTTGATTTCTTCGGAAGCCAACCAGCGATGGTAACAATGGTTGTCAAAATCCCACATAGCCGTATGGCAACCGATAGAGGTCAGTTCCGAGACCTTATGACCGGTAAAGCGGTACGAAAGATATTGAGGCAGATGAAGAATGTCGGCCACCTGCCCGAAAACCGCAGGCTTTGTACGTTTAAGCCATAACGCCTGAAACCCTGAGTTAAGCATAGCCAGTGCCGGAGAAGCAGTTTTTCGACAAAACTCGGTAGTGCCGCCGAACCGTTCGTAGATCGATACCGGAACTGCCGAATCGATATTTTTCAGATAGTTATAGAATGGGCCAATCCGGTTTCCATCAGCCGACAGATAAACCAATGTGGCCCCGTAAGTTGAAAAGTTGAGCGCCGAAACGTCGTAATCTTCACTTTGCAGCAATTGCCCCACGCGTTCCGAAATCCATGTTTCGATTCGGACTGCATCGTCGCACTGGAACCCGTCTTCATCAACTATTTCAGGGAAAATATCCTCAACCTGTTCAACGATTTTCAGCTGTTCATCAAAAAGCAATACTTTCTTGTTGGTCTTTCCAATATCGAAAACGGCAATCACTTTCTTTTTCATATTTCAAGGCTCAGTTTGTACAAAATGGTTACAATAATATGTTATTCAACAGAGATCGGGAATGAATATCAATCCCTTTGCGATCAAATCAAAAATAACTACCATTTTTGCTCAAACCATTTTACTTTCTGAATGGATATTTGCACAAAATGATATAGCTGATGGATAACTTCTTCAAATATACGACCAAAAGCAGCGAAGACCGGCAATGGGGGCTTTACATCAACGTTGCAGGTTGTGCCACCATTGGCCCCGACAGCAGCTATCCCCCCGAAGGGCACCCTGCCGGTTACCGTTTCAACTGGAAGAATGGCCGTGTTTTACGGGAATATCAACTGAATTATATTACCAATGGTGAAGGAATACTTGAAACCAAAAATGGGAAATTCAAGGTCGAAGAGGGTTCGGTTATCGTTCTTTACCCCGGAGTATGGCACCGCTACCGGCCATTGAAAAAAGGTTGGCGCGAACATTATATTGGGTTTAACGGCGAGTTTGCCGAGAACATGTTCCGAAACGAATTCTTTTCGGACGAAAACCCGGTTATCAAAGTGGGGGCCAATGACGAGTTACTGCGTTACTTTCACGAAATCAGGCAACATGTTCGGGGTGAAAAAAGGGGCTATCAGCAACTCTGTTCCGGGTTGGTGGTAACCATCATCGGGTTGATGATGTCGATAAAGAAAAATGCCAATTTCAACGGAAGTGAAATTGAGAAAATCATTCAGCGCTCGTGTATGATTATCCGCGACAATCTGGCCACCAACCTAAATATGGAAGAACTGGCCGACCAAATGAACATTGGCTATTCCAATTTCCGAAAAATGTTCAAAAGATATACCGGCATTTCGCCTGCTCAATACCATCTTTCGCTTCGAATCAGGCAAGCCAAAGATTTACTTGTCGAAAGCGACCTGAGCGTAAAAGAAATTTCATACCAACTTGGGTTCAATTCTATCGACTACTTCAGCCGTGTGTTTAAATCGAAAACCGGGAAAAATCCAACCGATTTTAAAAGCGAACAACTGGCCCGGCTTAAACTATAACTCAATCAAAGATTCGCGATTTACCCCAAGTGACAAATTACTATTGCGATAATTAAATTGATATCACGTTTTCGAGTGCCGTTCGTCGAAAAACCTACCCAATGCGATCTCCCAATTCACATCCCGTCAAAACGCCACCCAAAGGCCATCAATGGCAGGTTGTTGCGGAGTTGATATACCTTTGAACCAGACCGCAGGGAGATGCCAATTCGGGGAGCAAATCCTTTTTTAGACAGGATAGAGCAATATATTTTTTCGTTTATCTGAATTGATCGCTACAGAGCGAGTTTGCGGCGCCCCGCCAACCGGGTGGCGAAAGTGGCAAATGCCACAACCGACACTGAACTAAGCGGCATCAGAATGGCAGCCACTACCGGAGATAGATTTCCAGACAAGGCGACGCTAATGCCTATAACATTATAGAACAACGAAATAGTAAAGCTAAGATAAACAATCCTGACCGATGTCCGGCTGAAAGCAATAAACCGTGCCAGACGGGCAAAAGTCCCGGCTTCGAGAACGGCATCGCTGGCCGGCGAAAACTGGTATACCTTGTTGGCTATCGACAAAGCCACATCGCTCTGCATCAGCGCACCGGCATCGTTCAGCCCGTCGCCGGTCATCAGTATCACCTTTCCCTGCTGTTGCAACGACCGGATAAAACCGGCTTTATCCTGTGGCTTCTGATTGAAGTGCATTTTTTCGTCGCTGAACAACGACGACAGTCGCCCGCGCTCGGTTTCATTGTCGCCCGAAATCAAATAGATATCGAACTGCTTGCCCAGCGCTGCAATTACCTCTTCCAGACCATCGCGGTACTGGTTCGAGATGGTAAAATAACCTTTACGGATATCGTTTATTTTCACCCATACTTTCGAACCACCTTGCCCTGCTTCAACATCGGTCCCTGTTACAAATTCGGCCGAACCATATTGTACCCTATATCCGTTGGCTTCGCCATAAACACCACGTCCTTCGACCTCGACAAAATGGGTTGGGGCATGATATTCGTGTCCCGACAGTGATGTTGCAATGGCCATGCTCAGCGGGTGGGGCGATTGTTTGGTCAGCGACAGGATTGCGTCCAATTCAGCAGGAGCAAGTATATCTCCAATAAATTGAACCTCCGTTTCGTTCGGTTTAGTCAGCGTTCCGGTTTTATCGAAAACCACGGTATCGACTTGCGAAAGTTTCTCCACGACATCGCTATTCTTGATATAGAGCCCTTTACGACCAAAAATCCGCATTGTGTTGCCGAAAGTGAAAGGAACCGACAGCGCCAGTGCGCAGGGACAGGCAATAATCAACACCGAAGTGAAGACAAAAATAGCGGTGTGCATTTCGCCCATTTGCCACCAGAAAATAAGTCCTGCCAATGCAATAAAAATAATGGCCACGGTAAAATTGCGCCCTACCTTGTCGGTAATCGTCTTCAAGGAATGCGATGGCTTTTCAAATCTTTTATCCTGATTCCAAAGCTTGGTTAAGTGGCTCTGGTCGACCTCTTTCTCGATACGAATCTTTACAATGCCCCCCATTTGCCGGCCACCGGCATAAAGGAAATCTCCGGGGTTCTTCACAGCAGGTGTAGACTCGCCGGTAACAAAACTATAATCGATCAACCCTTTCCCTTCCACCAGAATGGCATCGGCCGGAATCAATTCCCGGTTTCGGATGAGCAAAAGGTCGCCTTTTTCAATCTTCTCAAGCAAGATACTTTCTTCCATCTGCTTGTTGATTTTAGTAACCGCTATCGGGAAATATGATTTGTAATTTCGTTCGAACGAAAGCGCTTCATACGATTTGCCCTGATACCACTTCCCTACCAGCAAAAAGAAGATCAAGCCTGAAAGACTGTCAGAATAGCCCTGTCCGGTACGGGTGAGCACTTCGTAACCGGTCACCAAAAAAAGGACCATAATGCCGATGGCTATTGGTAAATCGATGCTAATGTTCTTCTTTTTAAGATTTTTCCAAGCTGAAATATAGTAATCGCTGCCGCTGTAGAAGGTAACAGGAATGACCAGCAGAAAGCTCAACATCCCAAGCAATTTGCCCAGTGCCCCTTCCACGGGATGGCCGTTGAAATAGGCTGGTAAACTGTAAGTCATCACATTGATAAAGACAAAACCGGCAATGCCAATCTTGTAAAGCAAATTTTTATACCCCTTGTGTTCTTCTGGCTTATCGGAACGGCTTTGCGACAAATCGGGAATATAATGCACCGAACTGAGCAACTCTACCAGTTGCCGCAACGATATCAAGTTGCTGTTGTAAGTGATATCGACCTCCTTACGTACAAAATTGACAGTTGAGAATTTAATGCCGGGATGAAGCGAAGTAAGATGTTCGAGCAACCAAATACACGAAACACAATGAATAACAGGGATATAAAATTTTACCTTTGCAATATCGCCTTCCGAGAAAAGAATCAGTTTGCGGGCAACCTCGTCATTATCGAGAAAAGCATAATGGCTTTCAGGATCTGAGCCTTCAACCCTGATACCGGGCGTTTTTTCAAGATTGTAGTAGGTGTAGAGCTTGTTCTCGTTCAGTATCTGGTATACCGTTTTACAGCCGTTGCAACAAAATGATTTGTCGTTCCAGCGTACAGGAGTATTGCCGCAGTCGGCACCGCAGTGTACACAATGGTTATGCCCCGATGGATTTGTCATGCCCTAAAATAATCGAAAAAGCGGGCACTCGGCCCTTCCGACAGTTCATTTTCTTTCAGGCTGTTTTCGAATTTCTTTTCGATGCGTTCTTTGGTCGGGCTTAAGAATGGGATTCCTAAATTCAAACCTCTCAGAATAAAAAAGATACCGACAACAAAGACCAATACCGGAATCAGTTTATTGATTTTATTTCGAAGCGGAAGGCTCATCAGGTTACCGGCCAGGGTGATGGCCAGCAACATTGGTATGGTTCCCAACCCGAATAAAACCATATAAGCAGCACCCAACCATAGTCCCCCGGAGGCAATTGCTCCGGCTATGGCGATGTAAACCAACCCACAAGGTAAAAGTCCGTTAAGCAGGCCAACCAGAAATAGTCCGCCCAGCGAACGAATGGAGAGTGCTTTGCCCAGGCGTTTCTTCAAATTAAAAACGGCCGAGAACCAAGGTTTTTCGGCGACCATTAAACGGCCAAAAAGTGCCGGAAAGGCAACAGAGATCACCATCAATGCCCCCATCACCACCGATACCACCTGTTGGAATCCTACGAGGTGTAACCCCTTTCCAAGCAGGCCAAAAAGAGCCCCCATGATGGCATAAGTAATGGCCCGGCCAATATTATATAACCATCCACCTGCAATTTTCAGCGGTATGGTTTTGCCTTGTAGCGGAATAGCAATGGCAATAGGGCCACACATTCCGGCACAGTGAAAGCTTCCCATCAACCCCAATGCCAAAGCCGACCAAAGTAGTTCCATAATTATTACTTGACGATTAGCTCTTTATCAACTTCGTATTCCATTCCTTCCATATTCCAGGACAATTTGATGATGTAACGCCCACTTATCAAATTCATGTCGCCCAACACGGCTTTTCCAGAAGCGATAGCGGTATGTTTTCGGTTATCAAGATGATGATCCGAAGGTCGGAAGAAGAGTATTTCGACACTGTCAGCCTGGCTGCTAATCGTTTCGGGAAAAGAAACAACAACAGCATCGCCGGCTGTTTCAACTCCTATCTGCCCGGCAAACCGGAGTGAGCGGGCATCGCGATCCATCTGTTGGCTATAGTCTACTCCCTTTTCATAATAATCCTGATGAACAAGATTAACGTCCTGATTGTAAGCGAAAATAGCAAACGACACCATCGTTACAATGAACAACAATAGAAAAATTGCAATGGCAGTTCCCCAGGTAAATCGCATATTGACAAATATTTTTATTCTACAAAAGTGATTCTATTTGGGCCCGACAAAAGTTGCTTCAACCTTTTCGAGCAATATGTCGCCTTCAAAAACGCCAAAGGTAACTATCGTTTTGGGTTTTACCGCCGAACGGGGCAGTATCAACACAAATGTCGATTCGAAACGACCTTGGTCGCCGACCAGCATATGGTTGCCGGCCATTTGTATTTTTCCTTCCGGCGAGAGTAGCGTCAGTTTCAACTCCCGCTTTTCGTGCGTTTTATTGACGATTTTGATGTTGTACACATTCGACACCGTGTTATCGCTATTCTCCTGATACAACAACCCGGGGGTACGCAAGATGTTGGTTTCGGTGGCTGAGCGGGTAGTCAGGGTAAAGACGAAAAAACCAAACAGCAGCAACAGTACAACCGAGTAAGCACGGTTTCGGGTATTCCACACCGACTTGTGCCCTTTCTCAATCCCTTCGGCCGAGTCGTAACGTATCAGGTTCTTTGCTTTTCCAACCTTTTGCATCACCTGATTGCATTCGTCGATACAGGCCGAACAGTTGACACATTCGAACTGAGTCCCATTACGGATATCAATTGCAGTAGGACAAACGGCAATGCAACGACGACAATCGATACAATCGCCATTGGCTTTTGCACCACGTGGTTCGCCCCGTTTGTAATCGTACGAAACGACAATCGATTTTCCATCGAGCAGTACACCCTGCATTCGCCCGTAAGGGCAAACCATTGTACAAATCTGTTCTCTGAAATAACTGTATATCCAGTAGAATACCAGAGAGATAACCAGCATAATCAGAAATCCCGAAAGGTGTTCACTGATGGGTTCGCGAATGAGGGCAAACAGTTTTTCGTTTCCAATAAACCACATCAGGAAAACATTGGTCATCAGTACCGATATCAGGAAGAAGAGGCCATGTTTAACGCTTTTCTTTGCAACTTTTAAAGTTGTCCAGGGAGAATTGTCCAATTTTCGTCGTTCGGCAACATCGCCTTCAATGAGGAACTCGATTTTACGAAAAACCATTTCAAGAAAAATGGTCTGCGGGCATAGCCAGCCGCACCAGATTCTTCCGAAAGTGACGGTAAAAAGAATAATAAAAAGAACAAACGAAAGCATCAGCAACGCCAGGATAAAGGTATCCTGCGCCCAGAAGATAGCTCCAAAGATGATAAATTTCCGATCGGGTATATCGAGCATAATCAGTGGATAGCCACCGACTCTGATAAACGGTGCGAAGAGAAAAAAGGCAAGCAATATCCAACTAACGAGAGTGCGGTAACGATACCATTTCCCAGAAGGTTTTTTGGCATAGACCCATTTGCGGTGCCCCTGCTCGTCGATATTGATGGGCCTGTCGCGGAACGATCTCTCTTTTTCTGACATATTCAATAAGTTGAAAAGAAATTCCCGGACATTTTATTGCCTTCCTTGGACAGGAGGGAAATGCCCCGGGAATCTCTCTTGAATCGGTATTATTCGCATTTTTCGCCCTGAGCCGCTTTCGCATTGGCAGGGTTCGAACCTTTAAGGCTTACAACGTAACTGGTAACCTGAGCCAGTTTCTCATCAGTCAGCTGAGTTTTAAAAGCGGTCATCCCTTTGGCCGGATAGCCATTTTTGATGCTGTTGAAGATTTCATCGAATTTGCACCCATGAATCCAAAATTCGTCAGTCAGATTGGGGCCGATGGCATTTCCTTCGGCAGCCATTCCATGACAGGCAGCACAATTCATCTCTTTATAGATGGTGGCTCCCGCAGTTAGCGAAGCTTCGTCGGATAGCAGGCTCAATGCACCCTGTTCGCCCTGAGGTTTGTATTTTTCCTCATATTTCTTCACGGCACTGGCATATTCGGCATCCTGTTGGTCGCCCACATTGAACCAAAAATAGTAGGCAGCATAAAAAATCGACATGGCAATGGTTACATAAAAGATGGCCATTATCCAACCTGGAGGTGGATTGTCGAGTTCCTGAATACCATCGTAGCTGTGTTCTTCAATATCCATCTTGGGAGTGCCGTCAAAACCTGGTTCCGTTTCCATTTCCAACGGTTCGTGTTTATCTGTTGTCATAGTATTTCGATTTTGTTACCTGGTTTCATTATTGTTTTCATCATCGTCGAGAACCAACTTGCCGTTTTCGTCCATCTCTTTGGCCGGACGCCGCATCACCCTGATGGTTATCACGACAAAGAGGATAAAGAAAATCAGGAGACCGAGAATGTACCAATTTCCAATCCCATCAATCGATTCCAACATGTTACTTACAATTTTCATCCTGTTTTATTTATGGGCATTAGCTTTTGGTTCCTGCGAAATGGCATAAGGCATGGCCGGAACAAAGAAGGCATTTGAGCTGTCGGCCGGAGCAATATCACGCCCAAGTTTATGCAGATAAGCAATCATGGCCACCATTTCTTTGGTCGGTGCAATATCGATTCCCGAGGTTTTCAGTTCGGCAGCAATCTTCCCGGCCTGTTTCTTCAGATCGTCAACTGCTACTTTATCGTAACCTTCGGCATACGGAACACCAAGCATTTTCATCGCCCTAATCTTGCCCGGTGTCATTGACAAATCAACCTCTTTCGTGGCAAGCCAGTCGTATTTAGGCATGATGGACTGTTCGTTCATCTGTTGCGGATCCATCAGGTGATTGTAGTGCCACGCCGCATTTTTATACATCGGACTGCTTGTATTTCCGGCTCTGGCCAAATCGGGACCTGTACGGCGTGAACCCCACAGATAGGGATGGTCGTACACAAATTCTCCAATTTTCGAATACTCACCATAACGGTCGGTTTCCCAACGGAACGGACGAATCATCTGCGAGTGGCAGGTATAACATCCTTCTTTCATATAAATATCCCGGCCTTCGAGCTCAAGCGGAGTGTAAGGAGTCACTGTTTTCAATGTCGGTACATTCGATTTGATAAAGATCATCGGAATGATTTCCACTGCACCCCCAATCGCCAACGCAACAAAAGCAACAATGGCAAACTTGGCACCGCGCCGTTCGAGCCAACGGTGCACAGTTTCTTTGTCATTATCAATCGGACCATGATCTACACGTGCAGGGGCTTCGGCCGCTTCGTCAGCAACAAAACTTCCGGCTGCTATGGTTTTAAACATGTTATAGGCAAAGAAAAGGAAACCTATCAGATAGAATAGCCCACCTGCAACGCGGAGGGTATACATTGGCAATATCTGGGTCAGCGTTTCCAGAAAATTCGGATAAGCAAGGAACCCTTCAGGTGTATATTCGCGCCACATCAGCCACTGGGTAACAGCCGCCCAGTACAATGGGATGGCATACACCAAAATTCCCAGTGTAGAGATCCAGAAGTGCATATTAGCCAACTTATTCGAGAATAGCTTGGTGCGGAAAATCACCGGTACCAGCCAGTAGAGCATCCCAAAAACCAAACCGCCGTTCCAACCCATGCCGGCAATGTGTACATGAGCAATTGTCCAGTCAGTGAAGTGGGTTATCGAATTGACATTTTTGAGCGACATCATTGGCCCCTCGAAAGTAGCCATACCATAAGCGGTCAGGGCCACAACAAAGAATTTAAGGGCAGCACTGTCACGTACTTTATCCCATGCTCCGCGTAAAGTAAGGAAACCGTTGATCATCCCGCCCCACGATGGAGCAATCAGCATCACCGAAAAGGTGGTACCCAGCGCCTGCGCCCATTCGGGCAATGCCTGATAAAGCAAGTGATGCGGTCCGGCCCACATGTAAAGAAAAATCAATGACCAAAAGTGAATGATACTCAAACGATATGAATAGATAGGCCGGTTCACCGCCTTCGGCAGATAATAATACATCAGCCCAAGGAACGGCGTAGTCAAAAAGAAGGCTACTGCATTGTGGCCATACCACCACTGTACAACAGCATCCTGCGCTCCGGCATAGATGGAGTAGCTTTTGAAAAGCGAAATAGGCAACTCGAATGAATTGACTACATGCAGCATTGCTACACCAAGGAAGGTGGCAATATACCACCAAATGGCGGCATAGATATGTTGCACACGTCGTATCAGGATAGTGCCAATCATATTCCAGCCAAAGATGACCCAAATTGCTGCGATAAGGATATCAATCGGCCATTCCAGCTCGGCATACTCTTTCGAGGTTGTAAAACCAAGTACCAGTGTCAGTGCTGCCAGCACAATAATGAGCTGCCACCCCCAGAAATTGATGCGGCTCAGCACATCGCTGAACATACGTGTTTTCAGCAATCTTTGCATCGAATAGTAAACACCGGCAAAGATGGCATTTCCCACAAAGGCAAAAATGATGGCATTGGTGTGGATGGGGCGCACGCGGCCAAACGAGGTAAACTCGAGGCCCAGGTTGAATACCGGAAACGCAAGTTGCAATGCAATCAGCAAACCGGCCAATATACCTACCACACCCCAGATAATCGTGGCCAGTACAAAGAGCTTTACAATTTTGTTGTCGTAATAAAACTTCTGATTTTCCATAAGTTATATCAGGTTATTTTGTTTCTTTTTCATTATTGGTTTCATTTTCTTCCGGTTTATCATCATCGAAAAGAATCCGGTAAGGTGGCGTTTCATTGTCGTCGAACTGACCATTTTTTACTGCCCAGATGAAAATACCGAGGAAAATCATCGCCACCAACAGACTTACACCTATGAGCAGATAAAAAATATTCATTCACCGATAAATTGCTACCGTTGAGGCCCTCAGGCTTTCCCGGAACGTTTGATTCTGACCAAGAGAAAAACAATATATCCGATAGCCAACCAGACACCAGCTACTACCGAGACATAGCTGATTATCAACCACCACTGTGTCCGGTCATTGGTTGACCAAAGCACCCTTTCGGCAAACAGATTTTCAGGCTGATGGGCCTTGGCAATCTGCGCGCCGGCAATCCTTACCGTATCGGCCAGATACTCATCGGTCAGCATCACCTCGAGGCTTACCTTGCCTTCGGCATCACCTTGATAATCCTTTGGAAAACGGAAGGAAGCCGCACCTGACGGATTGGTTTTGGCACTTCCCACTTCGAGGGCACCAAAGGTGGTTTTCACCTTTACCAATACCGTACCGCCATCCAGCGGTGTGAATGCCCCGGGCACATTCTCGGCCTGAACATTCATCTGTATGGTGGTATCCTGACTGTTTACCTCGGCAACCAAACGTGCCCTGATAGGCTGATCATCAACCGGGATTCCTGCATTGACCGGATCAAATTTCTTTAGAAAAGAAATAACCTTCCAGCGTTGATCTTCGGTCAATGTATTGGCAAAAGCCGGCATTGCGACCCTCCCTTGCGTGATTTTGTAAAAAAGCATGCCTTCGCTGTTGGCAATCATCTTTTCTGATGATGGGTCCGGAGGCGGTGGAACCAAAGCCAACGCATTGTTCTTTCCGGGATCGCCATGGCATGATTTGCAATTGGCCATATAAATAGCCTTTCCCTCTTTTACATGCTTGCGGTTGTATTCCAGCGGGTTCTTCAACTCTTTCTGATCAGCCGGAACTTCCCATTCCTGTCCCGAAAGGGCAAAAGGGAGAATAAAAAGAAGCAGGAGCAAAATTGATCGAATATCTTTTTTCATAGTGTACTGCTTTTAGGTGTTTCAGCAAGATAGCTTTTATCAATTCCCTGTTGCTCGGCATACTCCCAAATACATATTACCGGGAAGAGTTTGGCCAGAATGGTGATTATCATAATAGCCACTACAATCGGGAAAACCGTAATAACGATCTCATGGCTGGTAGGCGAATAGTGGACAAAATTTTCAGGGACATTCTGAATGGGCAGGAATGGATGTTCCTCGGTGGGAACAACGATAATGTAACGTTTGAACCACGATGCAACCAGAACAATCGCTGAAATAACAGTCAGCATAAACGGGCGCCTGAAATAGCGGAACAGCAACAGGATAACCGGCAACACAATACCGCCAATCTGCGCAAACCAAAACATTCCGGCATAACGCCCGCTGAAAAGGGTATTAAGGTGAATCCCTTCGGCAGTTTTCATCTTGTAACCCGGCACCAGAAATTCGTTGATATTGAAATAGAGATAAACCAGACAGACAAATACCATCAGTTTACCCATTTGATCGAAATGATAGTCGGTGAAATAGCTTTTCAAACGGTAACGCAGACGGTAAACATACATCACCATGATAACGGCCGCGGCACCTGCAACAAAAGCTCCGGAAACAAAATATGGCCCAAAAATGGTTGTGTCCCAGCCTGCACGTAGAGTCGAGGCAAAAAGCCACGAAGTGACCGTGTGGATGGATAACCCTACCGGAACAATCAGTATCATCAAAACCCTCATTGCATGGGCTATGGTTTTGAATTGTTTTTCATCGCCGTTCCACCCCAGCGACAGGATGGAATAAATTTTCATTTGCCATTTCGGTACTCCGGTCAGGCGGTCGCGGAGCAGCGCCAAATCTGGTATCAACGGCAAATAAAACAACAACGCGGATATCGCCAGATAGGTAGTGATTACCGTTACGTCCCAAAGTATTGGCGACGAAAACCTGCCGTTAAGGAAAACATTCAGTAACCTGTCGGGACGCCCCATATCCATTACGATAATCACGCCGGCGAGTGCCACTGCAGCAATCGCTACCTGCTCGGCAACCCTCGATATTGGCTTGGCCCAGTCGATATGCAGCAAGTGCATGGTCGAACTAACCAGAAACCCGATAAGGCTTACCGCTACAAAAAAGACGAAGTTGCCAATGTAGATGGCCCACGAAACGTAGTCGCGCATTCCGGTTACACCCAGTCCACGCTGAAACTGAAGAATAAAACCCCAAACCCCAACGATAGCAAACACCGCCAGTATAAATATCCAAAACCGCGCAAACTCATCTTTGTGCAGAATCGAACGGGTTAAATCCTTAAAAATCTTATCGAGCGCTTTTCTCGATTCTTCAGGAGATTTTATTTTTTCCATTCATCAAAGGATTAGCAGGTTAAACTTTGTGATCATTCCCAATTAAGGTGCCATCGAACGGGAAAGTACGGTCTTTGGGAGGCAGATAGTAAACACGGGGCTTGGTACCCAACTCTTCCATCAAGGTAAATGCACCGTTATCTTTTATCAGTTTACTGAAACTGGTAGTCTCTTTGGTGGTACCATTGGTTACAGCATCTTCATTTCTGTCTCCAAACCAGTAAGTCCCATTTGGACAAGCCGATACACAGGTTGGAAGTTTGCCTTCGCGTAGCCGGTCGGCACTGAAAAGACATTTTGAAATCGTTCCCTTTTTTTGTGGAACATTTGTCTCAATATTGTAAGTTACCCCTTCATATTTCTCGGCATCGCGAGGTTCAAACCAGTTGAAAACCCTTGCTGAATAGGGACATGCTGCAATACAGAAACGGCAACCGATACAACGTTCGTTGTCTATCAGCACAATTCCGTCCTCACGTTTAAAAGTGGCATTCACCGGACAAACTTTCGTGCAGGGTGGGTTGTCGCAATGCTGACAATGTTTAGGCATAAAGAAAGGAGCAGTGTGATCCGAAGTCTTCATCTGCAATACATTCACATGATGCTGCTCGGGCCTGAGCTGATGATGAGACTGACAGGCATCCATACATTTACGGGCATTCCGGCATTTCGACAAATCGACGACCAAAACCCAACTTTTCCCTTCAAGCCCTTTGCGGCCTCGTTTCTGATTTTCGGTGAGCGAAGGCAATTCCGATGGTTTCAACAATGATGCATCCACCTCAACCAACTCACCACTCGATGTGAGCAATTTAATCTTCCCACCCGATGCAGTCTGAACTTTGCTGCTGCAGGAGGAAAGCAAGACAGGTGCAGCAGCAAAGTTCAGACTGCAT
>CAYOJD010000007.1:0-17762 GCA_964404205.1 uncultured Prolixibacteraceae bacterium | reverse complement strand
CTGCGGCGTCCGCGCCAGCAGCCCCTGCTGCACCAAAAGCCACTCCAAATGATTTCAGAAAGTCCCTGCGAGCATTTTTACTTTTTTCCATAGACCAGGAGTTAGAAATTTTTATTTATTCTAATTATAAATTACTATCCGTTCGCTAAAATATCGCCGTAATAAATGTCAATTACCTCAACAAACCAACAGTTGATATCTCGTACGTCCATCACATTTATTGAATTATTTAGTCAATTAGTAGTTCTTTAACATCCACACAGATTACAACTAAAATACAGAAGTCTGAAAACCCGATATTTAAACTCAAAGTATATCCTTCTATATATTTGTAGTGATTACAAAATATGTGATTTATTTCTTTTTAAGCAACAGATCTAACCAAAAATTGTTCGCCACTCATTCACCCTGCTTCCCGCTGGAAGCAGTAAGATGCCGTATTAATTTAAATTCCGACAAAAATTCTCCGGCAATCGTTCTTATAACGGTATAAGCCGGAACTGCCAAAATCATTCCCGGAATACCGGCAAAACTACCGGCCATCAAAATCACAAAAAAAACTTCAAGTGGGTGGGTCTTGACACTGCTCGAATAGATAACGGGCTGAAAAAACATATTGTCGATAAACTGTACCATCATCACCACAATCAGGACAAAAAACATCAATGGTAAAGTCACTTCGGTAAAACTGGATTGAAGGTTATTGGCAATTACCACAACTAAACCAAAAACTCCGCCGATCCATGGACCCAGATAGGGAATTATATTTAGCAAACCGGCAAAAACCCCTACAATAACGGCATCGCCAAAGTTTAGGCCAGCAATGGTAAGGCCAATCACCGTAAGTATCATCACACCGAGAATTTCGAGCAACATGCCAACAAAATATCGTTTCAACAAATTGCCTACTTTATCCATCGTCTTACTGGTTCTGCTTTCAAATTTTTCGGGAACCATTACCAATATCCAGGTTGAGAATAGCTCCTCGTCCTTCAAAAAAAAGAAAAGAATGAATGACACGGAAAATACCATTAGAAACAGGTTTCCGGCAACACTGGCCACTTTGGAGAAGAGATCGCTTACGCGCCCCAGATTGAGTAACGATGAAAACTGCTTCTCGATGTAAGGTTCCAGGTTTCCGTCACCTGGAAAAACCGACATCAGTTTGGGATATTGTTCTCTCAACTGAACCGATGCCGCATCGATATATCGCATCACCTCGTCCATATTGATGGCTGACAGTTGTTTCACTTCTACAGCGACAAGCGGTATCAAAATGGAGAAAAAAATGATTACGGAAAGCCAGACAATCAGTAGTGTAATCAAAGCTGCACCACTGTTTCCCAATTGAAATCTTTTGAATTTAAACTTTCTCAGTTTTTGGACTATAGGCCTGGTCAGTAACGACAACACAGCCGCAATCAAAATATAGGCGAGCAGATTACTGAAATAATAGGATAGAAATCCAAGAAACAAAATACCGAACACTGCAATAACCTGTCGTAAGCGTGGATTCATAATTGTCCGAAGATTAAGTCAATCAAACTTAATTGTTTTTTTCAATATTTCAATCTCTGCATTTGCCTTTACTGTTTATCATTTTCATTGATAATGAATAAGGGTTTTGCACGACTAAACTGTCATTCATAAACAATATCAGGGCTATGCAGGTTCAGTCTTATCATAAAAAAATAACACGCGTATCAATTAAAAAATATTCATTATACCAACTCATATTTATCGAAACTGCAAGATGAAGAGAAGAACGTTTGCCCAATATGCCGGAATGGCCGGAACCCTAATGATGCTCGACCCTCTAATGTTACATTCGGCCTCCTCTGCCAACGAAAGTTTCCCGTTGATGGATCTTCACGTGCATCTCACTCCCGAGTTCACCATCGAACAGGCCATGGAACTTGCCGCTAAACGAAATGTTAAATTCGGAATCGTTGAACATCCGGCAGTTTGGGCCATAAAAGATGATACTGATTTGAAAAAGTACATCGACGAATTGAGAAAATATCCCGTGTTTGTGGGGCTGCAACCACTTACGCCCAACTGGATATTACAATTCTCGCCCGAATTGCTTAACCGGCTCGATTATATCCTGATGGATCCGCAAACCATTCCACTGGAGAACGACGATTTCCAGCGCATTTACGAACTGACCACTTATGTTGAGGATACCGAAGAATTTATGGAACGTTATATGAACTACACACTTGACATTCTGAAAAACGAACCAATCACCATTTTGGGCTGGCCGCTCTTTCTTCCGGTTTGTATTGCCCGAGACTATTACACCCTTTGGACCGACAAACGGATGGAAACCATTATCGAAGCAACCAAAGCCCGTAACATTGCTATCGAAATTAACGATATGGCTCATACTCCTCACGAAAAGTTTATCCTGATGGCCAAGGAAGCCGGATTGAAATTTACTTTCGGCTCCGACTCCCGAAACCTCAACGCCGGAAGGCTCGCTTATTGCAAAAGCATAGCCCAAAAGTGCAACCTTACACGCGATGATTTTTTTGTTCCGCCAATGAATAAATGATCAATCACCCCCTGCTACGATAGGTTCCGGCCACACTGGCTCCCGGCCAGGTGCCGGAACTTCCTTTTTGACACACCCGTCACAAGCAACCATTCATCCCGGTATAAAGGCGATTTGCTGTAAAATTTCTTTCTATCTTTAGCCAAAACCAATCGCAATGAAACCAAAACTATTTTTCCTTTGGATATTATTATCCATCGGGTTAGGCAGTCAGGCCAAACCGACCTTTTCGTTTTTTAACGAGATGAAAAGCCCCGCACTGCAACAACTCTTTAGCGACACGACCCTGATTCCGACACTTGTAGCGATGAAAGCCGAAATCCGCATGGGAATTATGGATTGTACCCCCGAACGGGCCGAAATCATCAGACAATTGAATCATGCCGGAATACCTGTTGTAGCCTGGCTGCTGTTGCCCGAAGAAGAGGGATACTGGTTTTACAGCGGAAATGGAGACACCGCCATTCGGCGTTACCGCGAAATCAAACAATGGGCCGACAGCAACGGGCTGGTTCTATCGGGGATAGGTATCGATCTCGAATTCGACATGAAAGATATCCTGATGCTTAAATCAAACCCGTTGAAAGCGGTTGGCAAGATGTACAGCCGCCTGTACGATAGTTCTCCGCTCGAAGAGGGAAAAACAAAATACAATGAATTGCTGCAAATCATCAAATCAGATGGGTTCAGAGTTGAGAGTTACGTGATTCCATTTATCAAGGACGAAGTAGCCAATGGCACAACAGCATTACAGCAGTTTACACAAATTATCGATGTTCCCGTCGAAAAAGAGATACCCATGCTTTATACCTCCTTTATGGGAAATCCGGATGGTATTCTTCAAACCTATGCCCTCGCCCCCAAAGCCCGCTATGTGGCGTTGGGCAGTACCGGCGGCGGTGTCGATACCACACTGAAAGTGCTGACATGGCCTGAACTGGTACACGATATCAACCGGGTTGCCCCTTTTGTCGATGAGATTCATATTTTCAGCCTCGAAGGTGCTATTCAGCAAAGATTTTTAACCCAGTTGGCGCAACTCGAGATATCGTCTGCCGGCGAAATCAACCAACGGGAAGTAAAGAACGTTGAAGCGCTCCGCGGCAAGGTTATTATGGTTTCAAAAGCACTAAGCCATCCAAACTGGCTTCTCTTTGGGTTCGCTATGGTTGGAATTTTAATTATTATCGGGTCAGCACTGCTTGCCATGTTTATTTTCCGCAAAATATTTCGCCGAAAATGAACCAAACGATTGCTAAAGTTGCGCTAACGGTCCACGATTACGACGAAGCCATCGGCTTCTATGTCGGCAAACTCAACTTTAAACTTATCGAAGACACGTGGATAAACGACAACAAACGGTGGGTTGTGGTTAAACCGGAAGGCGAAGGTTCTGCCGCGTTGTTGCTGGCCAAAGCGGTTGGCGAGGAGCAATTACAAACGGTCGGAAGGCAATCGGGCGGAAGAGTATTTCTTTTTCTCGAAACCGACAATCTCGAACGCGACTATCAGCATCTTCGCCATATGGGAGTAACTATAGTCCGCAAACCCGTAACAGAACCGTATGGAAAAGTTGCCGTATTTGCCGACCTCTATGGGAACCTGTGGGATTTAATTGAACCGGTCAAAGAATAATTTACACAATGAATAAACATCAAATCAATATCGAGGAGTGGCCACGAAAAGATCATTATCACTTTTTCAGGCAGTTCGATCACCCTTTTTTTGGTGTCACTTTCGAAGTCGATTGTACCAAAGGCTACCATTACTGCAAAACCAACGGATACTCCTTTTTTTTGTGGTATCTGTACCAGTCGCTGGCCGCAGTCAACCAAACAGCTTCACTCAGGCTTCGCATCGAAGGCGACAAGGTTTACGATTACGACCGTATCGATGCCTCGCCAACCATATTGCGCCCCGATGGCACTTTCGGTTTCTCCTACATTCCGTTTGAACGAAACTTCGAGCTCTTTTCGGCCAATGCCAAAACCATTATCAAAAAGGTACAAAGCGAGAAAGGGTTAAACCCTGCCGTTTCGGGCGAAAATGTGATACATTACTCTGCAGTTCCCTGGCTGAAATTCACAGCACTCGAACATGCCAGCCACTCCGCATTCAAAGACAGTTGCCCCAAAATTTCGTTCGGAAAGATGACCGGTCCCCCGCAGCATCTGGTAATGCCGGTTTCGCTTCATGCCCATCATGCATTGGTCGACGGATTTCATGCAGGACAATTTGCTGATTTATTTCAGCGGTTGTTAAATGGTGAATAGTCCCGTACTTGCCTTATGCTTCAAAATAGATTATCTTTATCCTGCTGCCATTCAATTCGGTAGAAATAAAAGATAAATCATTTGAAAGAAATCCATAATGAAAGACGAACAACATTCAACATCGGAGCATAAAATCGAACGGCAGGCCGTAGTTATTATTCACGGAATGGGCGAACAACGGCCAATGGATACCCTACGCTCGTTTGTCGATGGCATTAAACACCACTTGTCGGCCACCGACCCCAGCGAAGCACATACAGTGGTACGCAGCAAACCTGATGGCGTATCGGAGAGCTACGAAACCCGCCGGCTAAGCCTGAGTGCATCGCGGAAACGCCCCTTAACCGACTTTTATGAATTTTACTGGGCACACAATATGCGCGGCACCAGCATCAGCGATTTTACCACCTGGCTTATCAAACTGATAACCACGTCGCCCGGAAAAGTTCCACAACGTCTCCGCCAGGTTTGGTACACCGTGTTTGGATTGGTATTTCTTACCATTGCAGCCCTGTCCATTATTTATTATGTCGACCAATTTGCCACCATCAAATCGTTCTACTCCATTGGTACTGTTGCAATTATCGTTGGGGTCCTGGGCAACGCCATCAAAACCGGTTTCCTTAACTCGGTAGGCGATGCAGGGCGTTACTTCACCCCTACACCCGGCAATGTGGGCGAGCGAAGCAATATCCGCCAACAAGGCATTGCCTTCCTGAAGCGGTTGCACGAACGGAAAGGGGATCAAAAATACGACCGTATTATCGTAGTCGCCCATAGTCTGGGCAGTGTGGTCGCCTACGATCTTCTCAGGCTGCTATGGAATGAGATGAACGCGCTGCACGAAAATGTTGCCCTTATCGACCAGTCGGCAATGGAAGAGATGGAACTGTACAGCGCGGGCAAAAAGGAGATTGAACATCCGGACACTTTTCAGGCATGCCAGTACCACTGTTGGCAACAACAACGGGCCATTGGCCATCCGTGGCTAATAACCGATTTGGTGACGATTGGCGCAGCGCTAAGCCATGCCGATTATCTGATGGTATCGAATGTTACCTTCGACCAATTAAAGGAGCAGCGCGAATTTCCAGCCTCACCGCCCGTTACCGACAAAGAGACCGGAAAAATCCATTATAACTCGAAACCTTACGACATTGCCGGAGGCAAACGGGTAGTCAAGCTGTTGCATCATGCAGCCCTTTTTGCCGAAACCCGCTGGACCAATATCTATTTTACTTCCGATTTCGTTGGTGGCCCCATGCAACGAATCTTTGGCAAAGGGTTAACCGACAATCCAATTCCACGTAAATCACTCTGGTTCTGGCCTGGCGGCCATACCAATTATTGGGATATTGGCAGCCCCGCATTGCGTAAAATTACCGAGGCACTGAAGTTACAGCAACGTTAGCCCAACTCGAAACCGTTCGCTTTGGTGAATAACTTGCCGTAAAATAAAATGCAGTTTCAGTTACCTTCTTCCAATTCGGACGTACACCCACCAGAAGTTAAAATTTGAACCATGCGCACAATTATTATGGTATTCGGCCTTTTGATATTCCATTCATGCACAAAGGCGACCGATCTTACCACTGTACCGAAAGTCGACATCAACCGCTATTTGGGACAATGGCACGAAATTGCCCGTTTCCCCAACCGTTTCGAGAAAGGGCTCGAATGTGTAACAGCTAACTATTCGCTAAAGAAAAACGGCAAAATTGAGGTGTTGAATAAAGGATTTAGGAGCAACGACCCATCGAAAGCCGAAACGGCCAAAGGGAGTGCCTGGGTGCCCGACAAAAATTTTCCCGGAAGGCTGAAAGTAACCTTTTTCTGGCCCTTTGCCGGAAACTATTATATTATTGCCCTCGACGAAAATTACCGTTATGCGCTGGTGGGCGACCCGTCGCGCGAATACCTTTGGATTCTGGCCCGCGAAAAAGAATTGGATGAAACCATTTACCAACATCTGGTCGATATAGCCCGGCAAAACGGTTTTGACCCCAATAAACTGGAGAAAATTGCCCAAGATTGCAAACAATAGCCAATAAAAAGCGACCCAATGGTGGTTTTTAAATCAATTTACGCCTTCACGAATAAAAATATATGAACAGTCATCTGATTTCGATTCACACTGCCGATGATATCCTTCCTGAATACTGCGACACCCCTATCGGAAAGTTGCTCGAATACCATAACTTAGATAAGCCATTCGAAAGCTACACCAAAGCCGAACTGCTGGTGGGAATGTGTATGGACAACCGCAAACACTTGCATATGCCCGACAATTTCGCTTTTATCATCCGTGCCGGTGGAGCCAATCTTCGGCCAAGCGAGTTTAAAGTCTCGTATGCCATTGCCGTTGGACAAGTATCGCATATGGTGCTGATTGGGCATAACAACTGTGGAATGGTCAATCTGGTCTCGCGCCGACAAGAGTTTATCGACGGGTTGGTAGAGAGGGCCGGCTGGAAACGAGACCGTGCCGAAGAACATTTCATGCACTTTGCCCCGATGTTCGAAATTGGCAGTGAAGTCGATTTTATCCTCAGCGAAACCAAACGGCTCAGAACACGCTATCCCAAAATTAAAATTGCACCGCTCTACTATCTGGTTGAAGAGAACAAGTTATATCTGATAAAGGAGTAGCGATTAAACTTACTCAAAGTACAACAGTCTGATATTATTCTCCTATGGTTACTTTCGTGCCAATCAGCTTCTCCAACGGAAGGGAGAATTTCAATTGTCTGCCTACTTCGGTAGCTTCGGCGACACTATATCCCTGTGTCTTAATCAGCCAGGCCATCATAAAGTCGGACACCCGCCCGGCTCCGGCACAGTGTACCACTATTGTATCAGTATGGTTCAACAATCTGGCAAAAGCCTCCAGCTTTTCGGGCGTATAATCTTTTTGTCCGTCAACCGGAAGATGAACAAATTCCATTCCCAGTTTGCCCACAACCTCTTCTTCGTTAAAAGCCATCCCGGTAAACTCGCTGATTTCGCTTTCCGAGCGCAAGCTTACCACCTTGGTAGCCCCTTTGCTTTTCAACCACTCCAGCTCTTCGAGTGTTGGCTGTCCGGCCAGATAAAAATTTTGAAACTGAAAGAGGTTCTTGAACGGGGTAACGGTTTCCACTTTCGGGGCCGTTTCGTGCTGGGCAATTGATAAGAAAGGGATTATCAATAGAAGAAAGGGGGCAAAAATTTTAATTTTCATGGTAATAAATTTTTCGGATAAGTTATAAATGCTTCCTGTTTTGAGGGCAAGAGAAGGGTGGAAAGTTCGCGACGATTGGCCGTTTCGAGGATTCCCAAATAGAGTAATTTTGCTGCATCTTCCATTATTTCAGGCGTTAACACATCACTATTATCTAACGGATGGTGATAATAGACCGGCTTAACGGTTCCGGTAGTATAGAGGCTCAATGTTCTGTAGCCGGCTTTGTCGAAAACCGCCCCGTCGGTACGCGGGCGACCGTAATTGACCCGAAACTCCGAACTGCCCAGTTCCCGATGAATATATTTCTCGTTGGCTTCGGCAAAAGGGGCAAACAATTCGGGATAGCTCTTTCCGTTGGCCAGATGAAAACCGGTACCATTGCCCACCATATCGAGATTGATCATACAAAGGACTTTCTCTTTGGGCCACAGGTTTTCGTCGACCCATTTTTTACTACCATACAACCCGCACTCTTCGCCCCCAAAAAAGAGGAAAATAATACTCCTTGCCGGTCGAACTTCCGAAGCGGCCAATGCTTTGGCTGCTGCCAGAATATCGGCCGAACCTGAACCATTGTCGAGTGCCCCGGGGAATAATGCACCGGGATGGCCAACCGCATCGAGATGGGCCCCAACGATAATCGCCTCATGCTTTAGCATGGGGTCACTTCCTTCGATAAAACCTACGACATTGCACGAACGCGAATCGGGAAAGTGCAGGGTCGATGCAGTCAACTTTATTTTTCGGCCCAAAGCAAACGAAATGGGTTTCATCCTTTCGGCAATTTGCTTGCGCAGGTCGGCATACAACTTCCCGGCCCCCGACAAAAGGTCGTCGGCCACCTTCTCATCAATATGTGCAGTCAGAAAGTTATCGAGATACGAGGTATTGGGATTGGCTACCCGTCCAACATACAAAATGGCTGTTGCACCCGCCTCTTTGGCCCGTTTGAACTTATACCGATGATAGCTGTAAGGTTCCCAGCGCAACAAAGCAGTGTCGTTGCGGGTATAGGGTGTCCCGTTCTCTATCAGTAGTATCTTTCCTTTCACATCGATACCGGCATAGTCGTCGTAGCCCAGTTCGGGGGCCGTGATGCCGTACCCGGCATAAACCACCTCGCCCGATACCTTTCCCGATGCGGAATTGGAACCAGGGAAATAGTCGTCGGGGAAATTATATTTTTTACCTTTTTCGCCTTTCGAAGGGAGCATTTCCAGTGAACCGGGCGACAACACCTCGGTATAAGCATTAGGAAACCACTGCAACCAGCCACTGTCGGGTAAAAGAGGTTGAACCCCCGAAGCTTTCAGCTCGGAAGCGACCCAACGGGCTGCCGCTTCGTAACCCGGCGACCCTGACAGACGGCCACGATATTTCGCTGCACTCAACTCATCGGCATATCGCAATAAATCGTGGCTCGAAATAGCATGAAACGATTTCATCAGCGGTGAATTGGTTTGTGAAAATGCCGATACGGCCAACGAAAAAAAGATGAGCAAAGTGGTAAGAAAACGATTCAGTTTCATGCTTTATGATTTGTAACGCTAAAAATAACAAAAGCGGTGAACGATAATACAAAATTGCACCGCTTTTTCGGATGTGCTTGTTTTGTTTATCATCAATCGATAATCAGTGAGTTGATTCTTTGTTCTACGCGTTCCTTTTCCCGACAAACTTACCCGGCTCCCTGTGAAGGATTCCTGAAAAATCCTTTCATACAAACACACCAGTAAAGACCGGAATACAGATTCGTAGAATCACTAACGATGAGAATTCGTCCCAAAAAACAACCCGCTCTCCATCGGAAAGCGGGCTACCCTTTAAACTTCTGTCGCGATCACTTATGCGATTTCCAACGGATGCTTCACTTTCTCGTTAAGCAATGCCAGTTGAAGCACATCGCCTACATTTTCGACAAAATAAAAACTCAATCCTTTGATATAAGCCTCTTTAATCTCTTCCAAATCTTTTTTATTTTGTTCCGAGAGGATTATCTCCTTGATGCCGGCCCTTTTGGCAGCCAGAATCTTCTCTTTGATACCGCCTACAGGCAGCACTTTCCCGCGAAGGGTAATCTCGCCGGTCATGGCCAGCCCTTTTTTCACCTTACGTTGGGTAAAAGCCGAAGCCAGAGCCGTAGCCATGGTAATACCGGCCGAAGGCCCATCTTTTGGGATTGCCCCTTCGGGAACATGAATATGGACATCCCATTTTTCGAAAACCGATGATTGTAACCCCAGCAATGCAGCATGCGATTTCAGATATTCGAGGGCAATGGTAGCCGACTCCTTCATCACGTCGCCCAGGTTACCGGTGATGGTGAATTTGCCTTTACCGGGGCTCAGACTGGTTTCGACATAGAGGATTTCGCCCCCTACTGCTGTCCACGCCAAACCGGTAACCACGCCCGCATATTCGTTTCCTTCGTAGCCCTCTTTGGTAAAGCGGGGCACACCAAGGTATTCGCGGATATCGGCATCTTTCAGTTTCTTGTTATAATCATCTTCCGATGCAATCTTACGTGCCACGCGTCTCACCACTTTGGCCAATTGTTTATCGAGTTCGCGTACCCCCGACTCGCGGGTGTATTGATCGATAATCTTCACCAGAGTATCTTTCGGAAAGGCGATGGCATTTTTGGCCAACCCATGATTCTCCAACTGTCGCGGTACCAAATGCCGGCGGGCAATCTCGGTCTTCTCTTCGAGCAGATAACCGCTGACATCGATCATCTCCATGCGGTCGCGCAAAGCCGGGTGAATGGTGGAAATGGTATTGGCCGTTGCAATAAACATCACCTTCGACAGATCGTAATCCTGATCCAAATAATTATCGTGAAACTCAAAATTCTGCTCCGGATCGAGTACTTCGAGCAATGCCGAAGCGGGGTCGCCATGAAAATCTTTCGACACCTTATCAATCTCATCGAGAATGAAGACCGGGTTCGACGACCCTGCCTTAATCAGGTTTTGGATTATCCTGCCGGGCATTGCACCAATATAGGTCTTGCGGTGGCCACGGATTTCCGATTCGTCGTGCAAACCGCCAAGGCTCATACGGATATATTTACGCCCCAGCGCACGGGCTACCGAACGCCCCAGCGAGGTCTTGCCCACTCCGGGAGGGCCATACAGACAGATAATCGGCGACTTCATATCGCCCTTCAATTTCAATACGGCCAGATGCTCAATAATACGTTCCTTCACGGCATCGAGTCCGTAATGGTCTTCTTCCAGAATCTTCTCCGCATGTTTCAGGTCGAAATTGTCATCGGTATATTCGTTCCACGGCAGGTTCAACAGGGTATCGAGATAGCCCACCTGCACCGAATATTCGCCGGCCGCAGGGTTCATCCTAACCAGTTTCGACAACTCTTTGTCGAACACTTTCTGGATAGCCTCGCCCCATTTTTTGGGTTCCGACCGTTTCTTCAGTTCGTCAATCTCCTGTTGGGCGGGGCTTCCACCCAGCTCATCCTGAATGGTTTTGATTTGTTGGTGCAACAAATATTCGCGCTGCTGCTGATCCATATCAATCTTCACCTTGCGCTGGATATCTTTTTTCAGTTCGAGCATCTGCACCTCACGCACCAGATAGGTAAGCAAACGGGTGCTCCGTTCGCCAATGTCGTCCAGTTCGAGCAGTTCCTGTTTCTCGGCACTGTTCAGGTCGGTGTTGTTACAAATAAAATTGACCAAAAAAGTAATATTCTCGATATTCTTAACTGCAAACTGCGCCTCTGGCGGAACATTCCCCGAAAACTTGACAATCTTCAGCGAAAGATCTTTCAGCGACTCGATAACGGCCGAGAATTCGTGACTGGTCGTATCAGGAATAATTTCCTGCAACGGGTGGACAGTTGCCTTGAGATAAGGCATTGTTTCGAATACCTCGCCCAGCCTGAACCTTTTCTTTCCCTGTATAATGACTGAAGTGGTGCCGTCGGGCATTTCGAGGATCTTCAATACTTCGGCCATGGTACCTGTAGCATACAACTCATCGAGGGTCGGATCTTCGATTTGCCCCTCACGCTGTGCTACGGTACCAATCAGTTTGGAGCCGGCATAAGCTTCGCGGATCAACTTGAGCGATTTCTGTCGCCCAACGGTAATTGGCATCACGACCCCCGGGAAGAGGACCGTGTTGCGAAGCGGTAATATTGGCAGCCATTCGGGAACCACTACCGAGAGAATATCCTCATCGTCGCCATCGGCCAGGATTGGAATATATTCCCCCTGATCTTCCATAATCCCCGAGAGCAGGAAACTATTTTTATTTCTGTGTTTTGAATCGTCCATAATCGGATAATATGTCAATTTGTCGGGAATCTCTTTTCCCGAAGCATAGCCACTAACTATTCAATTCCCGTGCCAAGACCTTTTCGTTGATGCAAGGCAGGTCACATTTTAACAATCTGGCGTGACAATGCCACTTTAGCATATAAAACAATGCGCCACTGAATAAGTTTAAATAAAAAAGCCCCGTACCAAAAATACGAGGCTTTCTCAAACAGCAGCAAATATTATTGTTTGCGTTTGTCCATGTGTTTCTGGTAGCGGGTCATAAACTTATCCACACGACCGGCGGTGTCGACCAGTTTCATTTTACCAGTGTAGAACGGATGCGAGGTGTTCGAAATTTCCACTTTCAACAGCGGGTAAGTAACACCGTCGATCTCAATAGTTTCTCTTGATGCGGCAGTCGAACGGGTAATAAAGGTATGTTCGTTTGACATATCTTTGAAAACGACTAACCGATAGTTTTCCGGATGAATTCCTTTTTTCATGATCTATCTTGTTCTTTTAATTTTTCCTAATTACGGGTGGCAAAGATAAGCATACTTGATAAATCTGCAAATCATTTTAATAATAAACTGCTTAAATTTTATTCTCCTCCTATCAAGCATATTCCGGTCAAATGAAGATTACTTGTCACTGGCAACGAACAACTTGTTTTCAGCGAACGGCAACCCGCATCCAGCGGCCAAAGATCCCAAGCCCGCATCCATCACGAATCGGCCTGCAACCTGTAAAATCATTGGAACTTGCTATCCCTCCTCACTCTTGCGTTCCTCTTTCAGCAGCCTTACCTCCTTCATCAGCATCGGGGCACGCTCAAACGGAACATCCCGATCGAACAGATAACGCATGGTATAATGGGTTTTGGCGTGTATACCGCCCACCGATTTGTACATGGCCACCATCTTGGGGTTGAAATCGCCCACCCACGACAGTTCCACCTGATTGTACCACAATTTTCGTTTCATCACCTTGTCGAGATGCCAAAAGACAGCTGACTCGAGCCCGGTTCCCTGAAACTTCGGCACTACGCCCATAATCAGGATGCGGGCACGGGTAATCACATGCATCTTCTTATACCAAAGAAATTTCAGCAAGTTCCAGAAATTAACCTTACCATTCAGTTTCGCCAGAATCTGGTTCCAGTCGGGAATCATCCCAAAAAAGAGTACCGGCTCGTCGTTGTGGTAAACAAACCAGATAAACTCCTCGTCGGCAATCAACTTGGCCATCCGCATCATCCCCCGGATATCGTCCAAATCGACCGACTGGTGATTGTCGTGCCGCGCCCAGGCCTGATCGTATATCTTGACAAAATCGCCGATATATTTCTCCAGATGGCTAAAACGCACATGTTCAAACCTGAAATTGGGCTTCTGTGCCACCCATTCGGCAATCTTCCAGAACCTTTCGGGAAAAGGATCTTTGTGGTTCAGGTGGTAACTATATTGTTCGAAATAAACCTGAAAACCGTAAGCTTCGAAAAGCCCCTGATAATAAGGCTTATTGTATGGCATCCCGAAACCCTGCGGCTCGAAACCCTTTACCAGCAGCCCCCAGTTAATCAGGTTCTCACCAAAGTTCACCGGACCATCCATTGCCTCCATGCCCCTTTCGGACAGCCAGCCCTTGGCGGTATCGAAAAGCAAAAATGCCGCCTCACGGTTATCAATACATTCGAAATAGCCCACCCCTCCGGTTGGTTGCTGAAAGGTATAAGCCTTGTTCCCGTTGAAGAAAGCGGCAATACGGCCAATGGTTCTCCCGTTATCGTCTGTCAGAATCCAACGTGTGCCATCGCCATGCTTGTAAAAAGCATTTTTTTGCGGGTCGAATGTACTGTCGACCATCACTTCCAATGGTGCCACCCAGTTGCTGTCGCCTTTGTAGAGATCTTTGGGAAACTGGTGAAAAGCTTTCCGGGTTGCCGTATCTTTAACTTCGATTATTCTCATTGGGAGTTTAAAAATTTTATTATAAATCAAATGTAGTGAATAAACCAATGGGGAAGATGCCCCATGGTGCCGGTTAATTATTTTTAACGGTTAGCGGTTGCCGCTGCGACGAATTACCAGTTCGCGCACCTCGTCGCTGTCGAGTTCCCCGGCAATCCTGCCGGCTGTTTCGCGGGCTACCGGCGAATCGAGTGTACGTAAAATAGAGAGTTGCATCATGGCCACATTGTAGAGAGTTACATTGCGCATGGCCAGTTGGATAAATATCCGGCCAAATACCAGTGAGAGCTGCGGATCTTTGGCCAATGGCGGCAATATTTCAAAAAAAGCCTCGAACTTATCGTCCTTTCCACTCTTATCGGTCAGGGCCAGCCGTCCCATCATCAGTAACCCGGTAATTTTCATCAATGTTTTTTTGCCCATCGCATATTCGGCTGCCTTTTCGTAAGCCAAGGGCGACTTCGGGAATAGGTTCATCGCAGCCTGCTCGGCCATCTCGACTGTAGGAAAACTCTTGACCCAGAAATCCATCTGATTGGCCGTTACCGCCATCGGGTCTTCAATCAGTGTGGCCAGGATCATGGTCTCGCGCCACTGTTTGTTCCACAGTTTCAATGCCACCAGATGGTTCGGGCGATAGTGTTCGGCCAGCTGTTGCAGCGACACAATTGATGCACCCAGATTCAGTTTATAGTCGAGCCCCCGTTTGGTCATCGCTTCCGAGACTTCGCCATTCTGAAGCGGCCTAAGCTTGCGCAGGATCTCCTGAAAAATCAGTTCCGAACCGGGGTCATCCAAGATATATTCCATCGGGCAGTTTTTAAGGTTACAACCGGAACAAATTTATCATTTTAGCGCCAATCTGCCATCGAAAGACAGCAGTCCCGATACTTTATTTTTTGCCTTATCATTTTCAACGGCTCATTCTCAGCCCAATCGGCAACCTTTTTTTTTACTCAATTCATTTGCAGGATTTCAAAAACATTCTCTATATTTGCAACCGCAATTCCAAACGGTGGATGTAGCTCAGTAGGTTAGAGCGTCGGATTGTGGTTCCGAAGGTCGCCGGTTCGAGCCCGGTCTTCCACCCAACCAGTAAAAGCAGTCAGTAATGGCTGCTTTTTTATTTACTGCCCCATCAGGTCAGTCGCGCACACACTCCCCGAAAGCCAAACTGCACTTCCCGAAACCATAGTATCGATATTTTTACGATAGTTTTTTTCTACCCTATCTGTACTATTTAAATACAGCAACAGTACAGATAGAGCACACAAACAGCACAGAAAGCCCGCACGAAAGATATCAACGGTTAGATGTCAAACACAAGGTTTTCTTTCCCCCGAGGGGGTGAAATACCAATAACTCCGGGTGAAGCCTGGATAAGATGACATCACCACCTCTGGCGCAGGTAGTGGTCGATAAACCAATCGTCGTTGTCGCCGCCGGATGGGGAAACGGGGAACAGAAAGCTTCGGTCTGCGGTCGGCGAATGGGAACCGGTCTGCCTTTCTTTAGGGAAATGAGAAAAAAGATATTACACGACGGGGTATTTCATTTTTCTTCTAAGTGGCTTCCGGGTAACAAAAAGCCATCCGGCTGTTTTATTATTTTGGTATTTGGACAAACAAGAATAACCATAACATTCCGACAAAAAATGGCTATAACTACAAATAGGCAATATCATGGAGTTTATGCCTACAAAATAGGCGATATTACGTTGAAGATGAAAAATACGAACTGAACCGTTAAATCAGAAAGGTACATATAGCGTACTTTCAGATAAAACAGGAAAAAAGGGGGCTGTGTTTTCGATCGAAGTATTAATGTTTTTTTCTAAAATTTGCAGGGTGGCAACTTGCCTTGAATCGATAAAACAGATGCGTATTATCATGTATATTACGACCAGAAACAACCAGATGATTCAGTTGCGCCAACTGTCTGATGGCGATACCGGCACTTTGGTGTCCTACCTCTCAGGATTAAGTACAGAGAGCCGCAAACGTTTTGGCCCCCATCCTTTCGATTGGGACTCGGTTGAAGCCTTTTATCGTCAGCCTGAGAACAGGGGTTACGTAGTCGTTGTGCCTGAAAGCGGTGAAATTATTGCCTATGCAATTCTACGCAGCGGCTTTTTGCTGCACGACAGCGCCCGGCTGGAAAGCTACGGTCTGACGTTGAACCACAATACCGATTGCACTTTTGCCCCTTCGGTAGCCGATAGCTGGCAGAACTGTGGCATTGGAGACCTGCTTTTCCAGTTTATCCGTTCGGAAATGAAAGAGAATGGCCTCAAAAGAATCATTCTTTGGGGTGGAGTACAGGCCGATAACGATAAGGCTGTCAACTTTTATCGCAAGAATGGGTTCCAGACCTTAGGCTGTTTTGAGTACAACGGTCTCAACCTTGATATGGCGTTGGAGCTGGAATAACCAAACAGGCCTGTTTCGGGCAGGACTATTTCCCTAAATTAAAAATAAGACCTCCGCCAATATTGAATTGCATATACGACGAATAGGCGTTGATTCCTGCTCCAATCCCCCCGGTACCCAAAAAGAGCCCTCCGCCTACCGACTGTACTGCCGACAATAGCCCGGCCTGGATTTTCAGGCCAACCCGATCGGAAAGCCAATTATTAACTCCTGCTCGGGCTCCCCAGGCAAATTTAGTGGCACTTTCGGATTGACTGGTTCCCTCAACGCTGTTATTGAAGATAGTAATCCCCGCCTGCGCACCAACAAAGGGTTCTATTGGCAGATTGGTTTAAAATATCGGTTCGAACTGAGCATGATAAAGTTGGATGACAAATCGTAAACTGTAGAAACAGTCTGGCCGAGGTCGTTATCGTAATAATTCATCGGCGAGTCACTTTTAAGTCGCAGATAAATCAGTTCGATACTTTGCGTTGGAATTAGCATATACTCCAAGCCTCCGCCCCATTGAAACCCACCTTGAATTTTCCCTCTGAAAAAGCTTGTATCCGATTCTCGGACATCCACTTTATCGTCGAAGGCATAAGTTGTATAGATATTTAAACGGATTACAGGATTTGGAGCTAATCGTCGGCCACTGTCCACCGAAGCAACAGGCACCTGTGGGATCGAGGGTTGCTGAACCGTAAAGGCAGGATTATCCTGAGCAAAAACACAAAGTTGGCTAAACACCAAAACTATTATCCATAAAGTTCTCATAAAAGCAATTTTTAATATTCACTATATCTACAAATCAATCATGAAGTTGTTCATCAGGCGAAAAGGAATTTATAAATGAGCCATTGCTACCCAATGGAACTTCGATGCGGCCTGTCGCAGTCAAATGTGAATGACGATAACGGACAACCAGTAACCGGATAATTTTTTACCCAATGATTTTCGCTACTTTTGCAACCTATATTTTTGAATATGCAGGAAAAAAAAGGTGTGGTGTATCTGGCCCTTCTCTTTTCGATGATTTTTT
>CAYOJD010000006.1:56260-58127 GCA_964404205.1 uncultured Prolixibacteraceae bacterium | reverse complement strand
GACCAATGTCCGAAGGTGCACGAGATTGAGCATTGGATGCCATTTCTGAATCAGGATACCCCGGTACAGACCGGTACAGAAAAAGTGGCCCAGAAAATCAATGCCGTTTCCATTTATCTTCACCAACGTAAAATCAAACGTGGATATTACGAAGTCGAGTTTTACCTGATTGATGAAAATGCGGCTCAGACAGCCCGCTTTGAATTAACGGAGAAAATGAACCGTATGCTCGAAAAAATTATCATCGAAGAACCCGAGCACTGGCTCTGGTCGCATAAACGATGGAAACACAAAAGAAACCAAACCGTTCGCACATGATTACCCAATCGCCCGAGATAAACAAAAAATATAAGTTCAAGGTTGCCATCGTTATTTTAAACTGGAACGGAGCTACGTTTTTGCGCCAATACCTGCCTTCGGTGGTTCGCCACTCGGCCTGCGAATGGTGTCAGATTGTTATTGCCGACAATGGCTCGACGGACGAGAGCCGGAACGTGATTGAAACTGAATTTCAGGAGGTTCAATTTTTACCTCTGGACGAAAATTTCGGCTTTGCCAAAGGGTACAACGAAGCATTGAAAAACATTGATGCTGAATATTTTTTACTTCTCAATTCGGATATTCAAGTAACAGAAGGGTGGCTGCTCCCACTGGTCAATGCAATGGATAAAAACCCTTTGGCCGGGGCATGTCAACCCAAGATTCTGAGCATGAACGAACCGGAGAAGTTTGAGTATGCCGGAGCTTCGGGTGGTTTTATCGATAGGTTGGGTTATCCCTTTTGCCGCGGGCGCATCTTGAATGTCTGTGAAAAGGACAACGGACAATACAATCAACCCATATCGGTTTTTTGGGCTACCGGAGCTGCCATTATGGTCCGTTCGTCGTGTTGGGAGCAGACCGGAGGTTTCGATCCCGATTTTTGGGCACACATGGAAGAGATCGATCTTTGCTGGCGGATGAGAAATCTGGGATACCAGATTCAGGTTGAGCCGCAATCGGTTGTTTACCACCTGGGGGGCGGCAGTTTGCCATATCAGAGCCCGTTGAAAGTCTACCTCAATTTTAGGAATAATCTATACCTGCTTTACAAAAACCTTCCGGCCAACAGTTTTTTTCCCATTATCTTTTTCCGCATGGTGCTCGACGGAATTGCAGGAATCCAGTTTCTGGTTACCGGACAATGGAGCGCATTTGCAAAAGTACTGAAAGCCCATTTCGATTTTTACCACCATATCCCAACGCTTTCGAAGCAACGAAAGCAGTTGCAGAAAGTACGCAAAGTCAGTCGCCATCAAACCATATACAAGGGAAGTATCATTTTTGATTTCTTTATTTTGAGGAAGCGTAAATTTTCCCAAATATTGGGAATGACTAAATAATCAATAAAAAAACAAGCGATTATACATAATATTAAAATATGAGAATTACGAAGGAAAACAGTACAGGCTTAATTATCGATATTCAGGAACGGCTCTATCCGGCAATGGCTGAAAAAGAGAGATTCCTAAAAAACAGCAAGATTTTGGTCGAAGGGTTAAAAGAACTCCAAATCCCAACTGTTTTTACCCAGCAATACAGCAAAGGGCTGGGCGAAACATTGGAAGAGGTCAGCAAACTGATTGAGCCTTTTTCCTTTATCGAGAAAACATCATTCAGTTGTTACGATGCAGACGAGTATGCCGGTTTTCTGAGTGCCAATCAATATAAAAACATCATTATCTGCGGAATTGAGGCGCATGTTTGTGTCTTGCAAACAGCTGTCGATCTGAAGGATGCCGGATACAATCCGATTGTAGTTGCCGACTGTATCAGCTCGCGCGATTTGACCAACAAAGCTATTGCACTGGAACGATTTCGACATGAG
>CAYOJD010000006.1:47095-56250 GCA_964404205.1 uncultured Prolixibacteraceae bacterium | reverse complement strand
GGGATAATGGTCACTTCGGCAGAGTCCGTTCTTTTTGAGTTAACCCGCTCAGCCAAGGATACGGCCTTCAAAGCCATATCGAAGATTGTCAAGTGATTATTGAAAAGAGGCCAACTTACGATTTGTAAGCAGAAAATTGGTTTCAAAATGATTGGTAGCTGAATGTTGCACCGAATTATTCGTAATTTTGTCACAAATTATTCGTGTTAAAGCGTTTAAACAACACAAAAAAATGAAAGTATTTAAGTTTGGGGGCACTTCTGTTGGTTCAATTGAGAACATGCGTTCGGTCATGAAAATAATTACCGATGGCGAACAGAAGCTGGTTGTGCTTTCGGCCATGTCGGGCACGACCAATAGTTTGGTCGAAATCTCTGATTATCTGGCCAAGAAAAATAAGGAATCGGCTCTGGCAGTTATCAGTGCTTTGGAAAAGAAATACTACAATGTTGTTTATGATTTGTACAAAAGTGCCGAAAAAAAAGAGCAGGGCAAAAAAGTGCTCGAAGAGCGCTTCGATGTCATCAAATCGTTTACATCAGGTACATTCAATGAACTGGGCGAAAGAACATTGCTGGCTCAGGGCGAACTGATTTCGACAGCCCTATTCGCACTGATGATGCAGGAGGAAGGGTTCAATACAGCGTTACTGCCCGCGCTTGATTTTATGAAAATCGATAGCGACAAAATGCCCGATATGCGTTACATCAAGACTAAAATCAGCGAAGTAATTGCTTCGGGTCCGAAAGCCGATTATTATATCACGCAGGGATTTATCTGTCGGAACGAAGAGAACGAAATCGACAACCTGCAACGTGGAGGGTCAGATTATACGGCTACCTTAATTGGCGCAGCCCTGAACAGTAAAGAGGTACAAATCTGGACGGATATCGACGGGTTTCATAACAACGACCCACGTTATGTCGAGAATACTAAACGAGTTGATATACTTTCGTTTAATGAAGCGGCAGAGCTGGCCTATTTCGGAGCCAAAATCCTCCATCCGCAAACCGTTCTTCCCGCAAAGGTGAACAACATTCCGGTTCGGTTGAAAAACACTATGAACCCACCTGATCCGGGAACACTGATTACGGCTGACAGCAAGACAGTCGGTATCAAAGCGGTAGCTGCCAAAGATGGGATTACCGCCATTAAAATCCGTTCGGGAAGGATGTTGAATGCTTACGGGTTTATGAAGAATATTTTTGAAATCTTTGAGTTCTTCAAAACGCCTGTCGATATGGTAACGACCTCCGAGGTAGCTGTTTCTGTCACGATAGACAACCCAAAACATCTCGAAGAGATAGTAAATGAACTGAAGGAATATGGAGATGTTGAAGTTGACCGCAACCAAACCATCATCTGTATCGTTGGCAATATGATTGCCGAAGAGAAAGGTTTTGCTTCCAAGGTATTCAATGCGCTGGCCAATATTCCAATCCGAATGATATCGTATGGAGGGAGCCGCCACAACATTTCAGTCCTTATCAGTACGAACGACAAACAGGATACACTCCGAACCTTAAGTGAAAAGGTATTGAACAGTTAAAGCTGTAATCGATAAATAAAAGAGCCGGTTTAAAACCCGGCTCTTTTTGTTAATTTTGCCATTAAACAGGCTACAAAAATGAAATTTGCCCCATATAACGATCCGGTGAATAACCCAGAAAACTATTTGTGGGGAATTTTCTATTGCAATAAAAAAGACGGGCGGGTGATTGTCCCCAAAAGAAACCGTTGGATGGGCTTTACCTTAAACTTTTACAATCCGATATCGATTCTGATTATCCTTACATTTATTGTGCTGGCCATATTTCTATCCCGATTGTAACCTCACTAAAGCACAATCTCCGAAAGGTTTTTAACCACCTTCGCACCGGTACGTTCTAACCGTTTGGCCGACTGATGACCGTTAGCTATCAACAAACACTGGCACCCCAGCGATTGCGCCACTTCAAAATCGTGTATGGTGTCACCAATCAACAAGGTTTTCGACAGGTTCAGATTGTGAGAATCAATCAACTTATGCCCCACCTCAATCTTCGAAACGGCATAATGATTGTCAAGTCCGGCAACGGCTTCAAAAAAATGATGGATCCTGTTCAGCATAACAGTGCGATTGAGTTGTTGCTGTTCCATTGCCGATAAAATAAACTGCCTGATTCCCAGCGAAGAGAAGCGAGCCAGCGATTCAATAACTCCGGTATGCAAACCACAATTGTCAACTGCATTATTATAAATATCAATATACTGATTGGCAGGAAGTTCAAAAGGTTCCTTTTCAAAATCGAAACCAATTGTCCGATAATAATCAATCACCGGAAAGGTAAAAACCTCCAGATATTGTTCGTGCGAAAGGGTTTTGAGATTTCGCTCTTTCAGCAATCTGTTGATCGTACTCAGCGAAAGGTGGGAATCATTCAGCAATGTTCCGTTCCAATCCCATATAATGGTTTCGATAGTCATTCAATATCGTCGCATCCGCAGTTTTCGAAATTGACCACCGGCATCGCATACATGCTGAGCCACAGTTCCATTGCTTCGGCCCTGTCTTCGTTCACCAACTGAAGTCGCTTGTGGGTTAAATCGATAAAATCCTCACGTTGCTGCGATGTGTATTGATTGCTGTATTTATCACATTTGTGGTAAAGGTCGTAAGCTATATAGTTATTTGAAAACAACTTATAATTCTTATAAATTCTCTTGTCGATATAAGCGGCCAGGTTTTTTATCCTGTCGTTCATATTGTCGCCTTTCGGGACTGAGCGCAATGAATCTTTGTCGATGGGCTTGCCAAATTGGATATGGATTTGGCCTTTCTGGTTCTTCAGTCCGCTTACCATACTCCACAAATCGTCTTTTTCGGTTTTCTGGAAATTTGGATCCGCTTGTCGTTTAAGTAATTCAGCTACCTTTTCATTCCCGCAAGGCTCAATCTCGTATGAAATGGCCATCGGCACAATTTTAAGTTTAGCGTAACCCGAGACAAATTTCTCTTCGTTCGACATATTGAGCATTTTCAGCAGTGCAACCTGGGTCTGGTCGTTACCATCTTTCGTGCGGCCTTCGCGCTGGGCAATCCATATCGAATTCTTCCCTTCGGCAATGGTTGTACGAATATACCACGACAGTTTCTTCGAAGCCAGCAACATCTGCTTTACCGGAATATTTCTTTTCACAATAAAAGAGCGATTGACCCGTACCAAATCATCAATCCACTGGAAGATAAGCAAATTGCTTCCTATCGCAATTTGTGTGGGTTGATAGCCGGTTTTGTACATCTGTACATTCAGCAATGCGGCGTCGAGAATAATATCGCGGTGGTTCGAGATGTATAGATAGCTTTCGTTTTCCTTCAGGTTTTCGAGACCACCAATGGTCATTCCCATCGAACTCGAATTGAGAATATTTTCGAGATATGGAAGCATGAACCCAAGCTGAAACTGCTCAACCTTATGGGTTTGAAGCATCGCTTCTTTCACTTGCGCAATTTTATGTTCTTCGCGGTAGAGGTTTTGAAGGACCTTATCAAATACCGGGTCAACGCACATGCGCTGCATCACGGCTTCAATTTCGTCGTCGCGGTAAGGTCGGATATCGTCAAAATCCTGCTGTTGTTGCATAATGTACAAGGATAAAATTCTTTTCTATTGTCTCGAAAGGTCGAACAAAAGTACAAAAAATGAGTTCAGACCGATCGGACATTGACAAATCTTTTGAATAAAATAAATTTCAATTTATCATTCATTTAAGCCATTCAGTATCAAAATCTCCAGTACAATTGTGCCCGAATATCAATTCGACAGTTTCCGGCCGTCTCATCGTTTCCACTGCCTATCGACAACGCTTTTTCGCGAAGAAGGTACCCACATTTCAGATAAAGTGTAAATGCGCGGTAAGGTTGCCATTTAATGTTGGTGTAAACCCGTGACCCTTGCCCGTATAATGCAGGAACATAGTAATAAAAGAGCAGATCGTTTTCATAAGCATAAACCCTCGACTGATAGCTGTCGGTACGATACCAGGTGTACCTTAACCAAAAGTTCCACTTTTGGCTGGGTGTCCAAATCATGTCGTGATAGAGGAGTAATCCATTTTCGTTTCTTCCGTTGAAGGAATAGTCCACCCACTCGAATCGATCTCTAAAAGTGACTTTTTCCGATACCTTCCAGTCGGAATGAAGCCGAATCCTCGTCATGTTTTCAATCAGGTCATCAGCAATACCGCTATCGCCGGTTAATTTCCGGGGGTCGGAAGTGATCCGTAGCTTCAGGTACATCAGGAGATTCTTGTTTGCTGTATAATTGGCCTGAAGCATCAGTTCGCTTCCACGCGAAGGCGCCGAGGTGTTGAATGTCAACCACGGAAAGCGGTAAATATCGGCATATGCAGTTATCTTCACTCTTTTTGCCGGCAATAACTCTATTCCGCTGTAAAAACCCGACTCATTTTTCGAAGCAGAACCTTGTGCAACAGGGTTCCCGTAAAAAGTATGGAATGACGGATCGAAATAGCGGAACAAAAACGATAGTCCCAACTGGGGGTGCAGTTTCCAAACAGCACCTTGCAGAAAAGCCGTCTTACTGTTCTTCGAAACTCCTGCTTCTCCAAAGAACTGAACACGACGGTAGGCCCATTGATAATCCATCCCAATATTGAAATTTTCGTCCCCTTCGAAATTTTTCTCCCTGTACAGCGCATCACCTTTCACCATCGATAAATCGAATTGTTGCCATGCAGCCAGAATCCCCAAACGGAATTGTGTAAGCCTCAGTTCGCCATACAATCCCCAATTTTGCTCTCCGACACTCTGTTTATCGGCAATCTCCGAAAGAGTTCGGTGATATCCCGACGTTTGAAGGGAAGTGAAAACGGTGTCGCCTTTTTCGTCAATGTCCAGATTGGCATCACGCTTACGGTTCGAATAAAAAAGAGTGATGGCCGCCGACTGTTTGCCTAAGGTAACTGCTCCGCCCCTGAAATAAAGGTTCTCGTCGGCCGATGAGTAGCCCCTCGCCCCTTGTCCTGACCGCATGATATTCATTGGATCAGATGAATAACCAATTCCGTTTCCCGTCCAATAATTTACCCCCTGACCAAATCGGAGATGATAATCGCCCAGACAGATCCGGCGCAGCCATTTATCGCCATGATAGACAATATGTCCGGAGTAAAAATCAAACCCTGATTGATTTGTTTTTTTGAAAAATGGTTCACCTGCATCGTTGTCAGCCGTAAAACCAAACTCAAGTTTACGATGGATTTCACCTTTATAGCGAAGATTATATCCAACAGGTCCCCCAATAAATGCTGAAGGTTTTTCGACAGTAGCTTTGTAACCTCGACTCTCAGGAAGAGTCGTTTTCAGCCGAAAAAATAATTTACTGTCAATCAAATTCCTATTGTATTTTCTCACACTATCGTCCGCATAACCAAACGAAATAAACGGTCGAACCGATGCGATGAACTCTTTGGTAAAACCATTGATTTTTAACAGATCAGCAGCTGAGTGAAAAAAACCGTTTTTTTCGCGATAGTCGATAATACGGCCAATCTGATTAAAATCGAGCAAGATAAGACGTTGCAATTCGTCAGCGGTGGCATGATTGATATTGAGTGGCTGAGCGGCAAGTCGCAGCAAGTCGTCAATATCAATGCTGCTTTCGGTCAATCCCTCTTCCTGCTCTGCCAACGACTCGATAATAGTTTCAAGATTTGTATCACTTTGCGGCGCAATATGCTGTGCATCGACCAGCCAGGGCAATGCGAACAAAAGTGCTACGATGCTCCACCTTATCACTTTCATTTTTTCAGTTTAAATATAAATGAGACAGATGGCGAATACCCCAATGATTCGTGATGGATCATTGCAAAATCGAGCGACCAGTTTTCGCGCTGATAACCCAAGCCGGCAGAATGACGAAACGGTCGGGCTGAAATACCGCCACGAATAAAAAAGCCTTTCACCACCAAATATTCGAGTCCAAGCCTAACAACAACTGGCAGACCATCTGCATCATCGATTTGTGTGGCAACAGTCAACCCGTCGCCCAAGAGGAATGAACACCCAAAACCAATGGCCATCGGGATATCGTTTTGGAGTGAAAGCCCTTCGATATGGCTATTGAACGGGTTGAAAAGATGAAGCCCCAATGCGACATTTGGATTGGGCGTGAAACCAATACCAGCTTCGTAAATCAATGTTCCCTTTGTTTTGCCCGATTCAGGGAAACCAATTGTAAAATAGCTAAACTGCATCCCGGCCGAGAAACGTCTTCCCAGAGCCTTCGCCAACGCAAATCCATACCGGGTTTCATTAAACCCCGGAATCGCATTTTGACTGAGACTTAATCCAGCAACAATACCCGGCAATGGAAAAACCGCAGCACCCGTTGCTACGCGATAGTTGCTTATCATCCACGGCTGCGCATATTCAATGCCAATCTGAAACGCTGTTGTACCCGATAAAAAAGCCTGATTGTTGAACGTGGCAAATGGTCCGGTAAGTGTTGCCGAGGCGTTGGCCATGGCACGCTCACGCCCTCCCCGACCGGAGCTGTAGCCTTCGGGATAAGCTGTAATTGACTTCAGCAATAAAAAGGAAAATACCAACACTTTCAGGTTAGGAATTTTCATCTTTAAGTTTAGCGAGCTATTTCAACATCGAACATCTAGTTTAAATCAAACAAAAAGGAGTTGAGATTAACTCAACTCCCTCTAATTTAAAACATTTAAAAACCAAAATCAAATTATCAATTGGTTTTAAACGGATATTTTACTTTTGCCAGTTCTTTATTGGCATCAACAATCTTGCCTTTCAATTCTTCTTTGAACTCAATCAGTTTTTCCATCACATCGGTATTGCCGGTAGCAATCATCTGCACTGCAAGGATAGCTGCATTGCGCGAACCATTTACGGCAACAGTAGCCACCGGAATCCCGGGGGGCATCTGCACAATGGCCAAAAGGGCATCCATCCCATCGAAACTCGATTTGATTGGCACACCAATAACCGGCAACGGCGTCATCGCGGCAATTACACCCGGCAGATGGGCTGCCATTCCTGCAGCAGCAATAATAACTTTGATCCCCCGGGCACGCGCCCCTTTGGCAAACGTCTCCACCTCTTCCGGAGTACGATGGGCTGAGAGTGCATTCATCTCGAAAGGAATTTCGAGCTCATTTAAAATCTGGGCTGCCCCTTCCATCACCGGCAAATCGGAAGTACTGCCCATTATGATACTAACCTGTGGTAGCATTCTATTCATTTTTTGATGTTTAACCTATTTTTTCTGTCACAGTTTTGTTTTTTAAAAATATGAAAATTCCTTTAGACAGCACATGGCCAACAGTTACTCCTTTTGGTCAGCCCAAAAGAAAAGTTTATCTTTGCCGCTTAATCAATAATATCAACTAATTACCCTCAAATTTGACAAAATGTACGACGAAAAGTCGGTTTTGAGTGGAAAAATATTTTGGCTATGAAACGTATAAAGCTTTGGGACAAAGAGTTTGAAATTTCGCTTCCGCATGAAGAAATAATGACATCAATCGAAAAAATGGCTGATGCCATGTATCCCGAGCTCGAAGGGAAAAATGCCCTTTTCATCTGTATCCTGAACGGCTCGTTTATGTTTGCAGCCGACCTTTTCAAAGTGCTTGAACTGACCGATGCTGAAATCTCATTTCTAAAACTGGCATCGTATGAAGGAACTACTTCGAGCGGCGAACTGAAACAACTGATTGGTTTAAATGAGAATATCAAAGGCCGTACGGTTGTTGTGCTCGAAGACATTGTCGATTCAGGCCATACCATCACCGACGTGGTGCGGCAAATCGAAGAAAAGGGAGCTAAAGAGGTAAAAGTTGCTACTTTGCTGTTCAAACCGGCAGCGCTCAAAACGGAAGTCAAACTCGATTACGTAGGGCTTGAAATACCCAACGATTTTATTGTCGGTTATGGCCTCGACTACGACCGCCGCGGCAGAAACCTGAAAGACATTTACACTCTCGTAAAAGAATAATTTCCAAAGAATTAATTAAAAATGCTTAATCTTGTTTTATTTGGCCCTCCCGGCGCCGGGAAAGGCACCCAGGCAGAGTTCCTGATTAAAAATTTTGGATTGACCCATCTTTCAACCGGTGACTTATTGCGCGAAGAGATTGCGGCCCAAACGACATCAGGACTCGCAGCCAAAACTTTTATAGACAAAGGCGAACTGGTTCCCGATTCGGTAGTTATCGGAATGATAAAGATTAAAATAGACTCGATAAAAGAGGCTAAAGGTTTTATTTTCGATGGCTTTCCGCGTACTGTCCCGCAAGCTGTTGCCCTCGATCAGTTGCTCGAAAGCTATAACACGCCCGTTGCGGCGATGCTCTGTCTCGATGTCCCCAAATCGGTCCTGATGGATCGCTTACTGAACCGAGGACTTACATCAGGCCGTAGCGACGATCAGTGTACCGAGATAATTGAAAACCGTATTGCTGTTTATAACGAGAAAACTGCGCCTATCATTAAGCATTACGATAAGGTAGGCAAATATATTTCCGTCGACGGTGTTGGAACAATTGAACAGATTGCCAACCGACTGAAAACAACTGTTGAAGGGCTGCAATAATCCAGGTTTTTTTTTACAAAAGCGCCAGGATACAGCTACCTTTTTCAGCACTGGAACCAGATATTTTAAAACAAATTCATTTTCAACAATATGGCTGATTCGAATTTCGTTGACTATGTCAAGATTTTTTGCCGTTCGGGCCATGGAGGCCCCGGTTCACGACATTTCAGGCGCGAGAAATTCGCCCCGAAAGGCGGTCCCGATGGTGGTGACGGCGGTCGTGGCGGCCATGTTATCCTTCGTGGCAACGCTCAAATGTGGACCCTTCTGCACCTGAAATACCGAAAGCATATATATGCCGAACATGGTGAATCAGGCGGGGCATCGCGAAGTACCGGAGCTGACGGGGCAGACATAATTCTCGATGTTCCGCTGGGCACTGTAGCCAGGGATGCCGAGACCGGCGAAAATCTCTTCGAAATAACACAAGACGGTGAAACAGCCATCTTGGTGAAAGGCGGACGTGGCGGACTGGGAAATAACAACTTCAAAACAGCAACAAATCAGGCCCCACACTATGCGCAGCCAGGTGAA
>CAYOJD010000006.1:0-47085 GCA_964404205.1 uncultured Prolixibacteraceae bacterium | reverse complement strand
TTCGGCATCGCCATGCAGGAAGGCCGCACCGATGAAGGCTGGAAAATCCTTGAATTGAAAATTCTGGCCGATGTTGGTCTGGTTGGCTTCCCCAATGCCGGGAAATCGACCCTGCTATCGGTAGTTTCGGCTGCTAAACCCGAGATTGCCGACTATCCGTTCACCACACTGGTCCCCAACCTTGGCATTGTTGGTTACCATGATAACCAATCGTTTATCATGGCCGATATCCCCGGGATTATTGAAGGGGCACACGAAGGTCGCGGCCTTGGTCTACGATTCCTGCGCCATATTGAACGAAATTCAATGTTGCTGTTTATGATTCCGGCCGACAGCAAGAACCATTTGAACGAATACAAAATCTTGTTGAACGAATTAGAAATGTTCAACCCTGATCTCCTTGACAAACAACGCTATATTGTTATCTCAAAAAGCGACATGCTCGATAAGGAACTAATGGATGCCATCAGCACCGAGTTGAAAGGTTTACCGCATTCCTTTATCTCATCGGTCACCGGACTTGGAATTCAGCAACTGAAAGACCAAATCTGGCGACGGTTAAACGAATAGCACTATGGCCATACTGGAATCAATCAGAAACTTCGACAGAGAGATTTTCCTTAATCTTAACGGCATTCATTCTCCTTTCTGGGACTATGTGATGACCCTTTTTACATTTACCCCAACCTGGGCTTTATTCTATCTGGTTATTTTGGTAATAATTACCAAAAAATTTGGACGAAAAGCACTTCTTGTTTATCTCTCAATCTTTCTGATTATTTTGTTATCCGACCAAATCTCAGGTCTGATTAAAGACTCCGTTATGCGCCTGCGCCCTTCAAACGATCCCGAAGTAAGTCCTTTTGCCCATATCTTCTTTAAAAAAGGCGGGATGTACGGCTTCGTTTCAGCCCACGCGGCCAATGCTTTCTCGTTTGCGGTCTTCTCCTCGTTGCTCTTTCGAAACCGGATTTACAGCCTCTTTATTTTTCCGTGGGCGCTGCTGATTGCCTATACCCGTATCTATCTCGGCGTTCACTATCCGGGCGATATACTTGGCGGTGCTTTACTTGGCGGATTAGTTGGCTGGGGAATTTATCAATTAATGCTATTACTCGAAAACCGTATTTATCCGATGTCTCCCTTCGCTAAAAACAGGCTCACAGAACAGGAAACCAGTATTATTCTGGCTACCGGATTAGCGCTGATAATCATATCGATGACAACCATAGCGCTGCTGATGAAGAACGGGGTGATCTAAAAATTTAAAGCCTCATTATTATCTGGTTAACTGTCAGTTTTCCCTGTCGGTTCTTTACGTTTTAGCACTTGCGAAAGTTGTTCCAATCCTTTGTCAACAATATTCTGACTGAAATCGTTCGAAAAAAGCAGTTCCGAACTATCCTCGGCTTCGGTTGGATAAATCAGGATAAAACTAAAATTTTCGAATTCCTTCGACATGATTCTGGGAATATTTTCGAGAGTTGGGATATACGAAACAGTTCCTTTTCGAGGCATTGCAATAACAATCAAATCCATAGGGGAAATTAAACTTTCCACCTTTTCAAATTCGTCCCACTCGGTGAACTCAGTATGTTTTATGCGTGCTGAGGCACGTCGTTTGGCATGAAACTCTTTTACATGCCTGAATGTCTGAGGGGTAGACAGAAACAAGCATTCGAGATGTAGTGCCGACGATAATCTGAAAACACGGCTAAGCCACTGTTTAAAACCAAATTCACGGTCGGCATAACGTGGGCACATTACTACAATACGTTTATGGTGGTGCAATTCCGAAACAACGCTGCTCACCCAAACTGCCTGACTGGTATTATCGACAATATATTTAATGGTATTTCCGAAAATAAAATCGGCAAACTGGTTTTTTAATGAAAACCCAATTAAAATTTCAGTGGCGAAAATCTCTTTGGCCACCCGCTTTATCCCGCTGGTCACCTTTTGGTCGATGGTGGTGATAATTTCGACTTTTTGGTCGGTTGCCGAAGCATGGATCATTGCTTTCTCAAGCATCTTTTTGGCTTCCAGAAGTTTTCGTTGAGCCGTTTCGCCGTCTTCAACAACCGATAAACCTACAATTGGAAATTTATTTCTTGGATTTTTAATCGCGATAGCCAAATCGATCAACTTGTCCATCGTTTGCGGATTTGAAATTGGAACAAGAATTTTTTGTTCGCGCAAAACCATTAGTTCAGAGTCTGCAGTATCATTCTTGGTAATCATCAGTTCCTTAGCTGCTCTGTCCGTAACAAAAGAAGCAACCAGACAAGTTACCAGGATTAGCAAGATAGTGCCGTTCAGTACACTTTCGTCTACAATGCCAATCCGAAAACCAACCATAATAACCGCCAGTGTAGCAGCTGCATGAGCACTGCTCAACCCAAAAATCAATTTGCGTAACACTGATTGGTAACCAAAAATGAGCGAAGTTGCCCAGGCAGCCGCAAATTTGCCAATCAGTGCCACAACCGTCAACGTTCCCGCTACAATCAATGCGAAAGGGCCACGGTTCAATACTTCGAGATTGATAAGCATTCCAACACTTAGCAAGAAAAAAGGAATAAAAAGTGAATTTCCGACAAACTCGAGCCGGTTCATCAACGACGAAGTTTTGGGAATAAGGCGGTTCATCGCAATACCTGCTGCAAATGCTCCGATAATAGGCTCAAGTCCGGCCAATTCGGATAGAAAAGCAGAGAAAAAGACCATCGATAAAACGAAAATAAAGTGAGAACGCTTCTCCCCTTCCAGGTTTTTGAAAAACCAGGCCGTCAGTCGTGGAATAATTAAAAAAACAACCAACAAAAAAATGACAACCGAAACAAAAAACATCAGCCAAAACTGCGGAGTGATTTCGCCTGCCACCGAGCCGGTAATAATGGCCAGAATAATCAATACGGCAGTATCGGTAAAAATGGTTCCGCCAACGGTAATGGCTACAGCTTCGTGATTGGCAATCCCCATTCTGGAGACAATTGGATAGGCCACCAACGTATGGGTAGAAAACATGCTGGCCACCAAAAAGCTGGTACTAAACTCGAAACCCAGCAGGTAACGACAAACCGGATAACCGATAACAAAAGGAAGCACAAAGGTAAAAAACCCAAAAACCAAGCTTTTGTGACGGTTATTCTTGAACTCTGACAAATTGAGTTCAAGCCCGGCGATAAACATAATATAAAGCAAACCGATGGTCGAAAAAAGATCGACAGCAGCATTTTTTTCAATCCAGCCCAAACCATGCGGACCAATAATCAACCCCGAAATAATCAACCCAATAATACCGGGTATTTTAACCAAACGAAAAATGAGCGGGGCCAAAAGAATCACAAACAAAATGACCGAAAACACCAGCACATAGCTTGAAAATGGTGTTTCGAACAAATGTTGCGCTCTTTCAATAAAAACCCTCATCGTTGGTTATGTAAAATGTCTGCCGAATATCAAACGAACCTCAGTAAATCAAGATTATTGTATCTGATGGATTCAAAGGTAAGATTTCATCGCAAGAAAGATAGATTTAACCCAAGAAAATTGATTGTTGAACGACAATTTTTAAAATCGCAATCAAAAAAACAGGCTAAAAAAAGAAGAGTTATCAACTTCATATTGTTCATTTCGAATCGAAAAAACGGCCGATACGGCTTTCGAATTTGATTATATTTGTGCAAAATCATGAATAAAATGGTCCCGAACTATTCCGAAGAATCCATACGTACACTCGATTGGAGAGAACATATTCGCAAACGTCCCGGTATGTACATCGGGAAACTTGGCGATGGCTCGGCCAGCGACGACGGCATCTACGTTCTACTCAAAGAGGTGGTTGACAATTCCATAGATGAATTCATGATGGGTAACGGCAAAAAAATTGACATCCAGTTGAGCGATGAAGCCATTGTTATCCGCGACTATGGCCGTGGTATTCCACTTGGTAAATTGATGGATGTTGCGTCGAAAATGAACACGGGGGCCAAATACGACTCAAAAGCATTTAAAAAATCAGTCGGTTTAAATGGGGTCGGGATCAAAGCGGTTAATGCACTGTCGTCGAACTTTTCAATCAAATCGGTCCGCGACGGCAAAATAAAGCGCATCGATTTTTCAAAAGGCGATGTGGTAAAAGAATATGACGAAACAACAACCGACGAGACCAATGGTACCGGCGTTCGCTTCACACCCGACAGTGAGATTTTCCGCAACTTTCACTTCATCGACGAGTATGTAGTTTCCATGCTGAAAAACTACACTTATCTAAATGCTGGATTAATTATCAATTACAACGGTGAGAAGTATCTTTCACGCAATGGATTGTACGACCTGTTGCAGGAAAACCTTGGTCAGGAACCGCTATACCCCATCATTCACCTGAAAGGCGAAGATATTGAGGCTGCAATAACTCATGGAAACCAGTATGGCGAAGATTATTATTCGTTTGTTAACGGACAGCATACCGTTCAGGGAGGAACCCATTTAGCTGCCTTTCGTGAAGCGTTGGTAAAAACCATTCGTGATTTTTACAAGAAAGAGTTCGATGCTTCCGATATTCGCGCCTCTATTGTGGCGGCCATCAGTATAAAAGTTGAAGAGCCGGTTTTCGAATCGCAGACTAAAACCAAGCTGGGTTCGAAAGACATTGCCCCCGATGGCCCTTCGGTTCGAAATTTCGTAATGAACTTTATCCAGAAAGAGTTAGGAAATTTTCTGCATAAAAATCCGCAAACAGCCGATATGTTGCTGAAGCGTATCCAGGAATCGGAACGTGAAAGGAAAGCCATTTCGGGGATTCAGAAACTGGCCAAGCAACGGGCAAAAAAGGTGAGCCTCCACAACAAAAAGCTACGCGACTGCCGAATCCATTACAATTCGAACCACGAAAACAAAGACAATAGTTCGATATTCATTACCGAAGGCGACTCGGCCAGTGGCTCTATCACCAAATCGCGCGATGTGAACAGTCAGGCTGTTTTCAGCCTTCGCGGAAAACCGCTCAACTCTTACGGGTTGACCAAAAAAATTGTATACGAGAACGAAGAGTTTAACCTGCTTCAGGCAGCACTGAATATCGAGGAAGGAATTGATGAATTGCGATATAACAAAGTAATTATCGCTACTGATGCCGATGTCGACGGGATGCACATCAGGCTGCTGCTCATCACTTTCTTTCTGCAATTTTTTCCGGAACTGATAAAAAAAGGACACCTGTATATTTTGCAAACCCCGTTATTCCGTGTACGTAACAAGAAAAAAACCATCTATTGTTACTCGGAAACCGAACGCGACGGGGCCGTGAAAAGCCTTGGAGCCAATCCAGAAATAACTCGTTTTAAAGGACTTGGCGAGATTTCACCTGACGAATTCAAGAATTTCATCGGCGAAGAAATTCGCCTTGAGCCGGTTGTCTTGAATAAAAATGAATCGACCACCGATATGCTCGAATTTTATATGGGCCGTAATACACCTGAAAGGCAAGATTTTATTATCGAAAATCTACATGTCGAAAAAGACGAAGTTTAAAAAAATATTCGTTGAAAGATCTGATAAAATTGAATTGAAAAATAACACCGCGATACCATGTCCAGCGAAAGCGAAAACCTGAACCCGATTGAAGAGAACGAAATTCCGAAGGAGGGCAAAAAAGAGCTTCACCATATCGTTTATCTCTCGTCGATGTACCAAAACTGGTTTCTTGACTATGCCTCGTACGTTATCCTCGAACGTGCAGTTCCTTATGTCGACGATGGACTGAAACCGGTTCAGCGACGCATCCTTCACGCAATGAAGCAGATGGACGACGGCCGTTACACGAAGGTTGCCAACATTATCGGCCAGACCATGATGTATCACCCCCACGGCGATGCCTCTATCGGCGACGCATTGGTTCAGCTTGGACAAAAAGATTTACTGGTCGATACTCAGGGAAACTGGGGAAATATCCATACCGGCGATGGCGCTGCAGCTCCGCGTTATATCGAAGCCCGACTGTCTAAATTTGCACTGGAGGTGTTATTCAATCCCAAAACTACCAAATGGCAGCTTTCATACGACGGGCGTAACCGCGAACCGGTTACCCTTCCGGTGAAATATCCGCTTTTGCTCGCTCAAGGTGTCGAAGGGATTGCAGTAGGGTTAGCCTCAAAAATTTTGCCTCACAATTTCGTCGAACTAATTGATGCCTGTATTGCTCACCTGAAAAAAGAACCCTTCGAACTTTATCCCGATTTTCCAACAGGAGGCTATGTCGATGTATCGCGTTACAACGACGGCCTGCGCGGCGGGGCCGTAAAAATTAGGGCAAAAATCGACAAACTCGACAATAAGACACTTATAATTAGCGAAATTCCCTACGGAAGAACAACCTCCTCGCTAATCGACTCGATTGTAAAAGCCAGTGAGAAAGGGAAGATTAAAATCAAAAAAATTGACGATAATACTGCTGCAAATGTTGAGATTCAGGTACACCTGATGCCAGGTATCAGTTCCGATAAGACAATTGATGCACTTTATGCTTTCACCGATTGTGAAGTTTCTGTTTCGCCCAATGCCTGTATTGTCGAAGACGATAAACCACGTTTTGTTACAGTGAGCGAAATTTTGCGCAAATCGGTCGAGAATACTGTCGATTTGCTCAAACTGGAACTGGAAATTCATAAGGCCGAACTCGAAGAACAGTGGCATTTTGCCTCGCTCGAAAGAATTTTTATTGAAGAGCGGATATACAAAGACAAAGCCTTTGAAGAGTCGGCCAACATGGACGAAGCAGTTGCCCATATCGACACAAGGCTCGAAAAATGGAAGCCGAAATTCCGACGCGAAATTACCCGTGACGATATTCTGCGGCTGATGGAGATTAAAATGGGCCGAATCCTCAAATTTAATAGCATCAAAGCCGAAGAGGCAATTGCAGCTATCGAAAACGAGATTGCTGAAACGATGAAAAGCATTGCCAATATTATCCCGTTCACCATCAATTGGTTCGAACGGCTAAAAACAAAATTTGGCAAAGGGCGCGAACGCAAAACCGAGATCCGAAGTTTCGAAAATATCGAAGCGACCAAAGTGGTTGTTGCCAACGAGAAACTTTATATCGACCGTGAAGAGGGTTTTGTAGGGACCAGCCTGAAAAAAAACGAATATGTGTGCGATTGTTCTGATATCGACGATATTATAATCTTCCGTCGCGACGGAAGCTACTTCGTTGCAAAAGTCTCTGAAAAAGCTTTCGTCGGTAAAAATGTGATTCATGTTGCCGTGTTTGGCAAGAACGACACACGAACGGTTTACAACCTCGTTTACCGCGACGGAAAAGCCGGCAACACCTATATGAAAAGATTCTTTGTTACCGGTGTAACCCGCGATAAAGAGTACAATATGACCTTGGGTACCGAAGGTTCGCGGATTCTTTATTTCAGCGCCAACCCCAATGGCGAAGCGGAAGTGCTGCGCATCACATTCAAACCCAAACCCAAGTTGAAAAAGCTGATCGACGAAATAGATATGGCTCAGTTAGCCATTAAAGGCCGCCAGTCGATGGGAAATTTGGTCACCAAGAACGAAGTGCACAAGGTCACTTTAAAAGAAAAAGGGCTTTCGACACTTGGGGGCCGTAAAATATGGTTCGACGAAGATGTTTTGCGCCTCAATGCCGACGCGCGAGGTAAATACCTGGGCGAATTCTCGGGCGACGACAAGATTCTGATTATCGACCGTGACGGCTGTTTCCATCTCTATTCGTACGACCTTGAAAACCATTTCGAAAAGAATATTCTCTTTATCGAAAAATACCAGTCGGACAAGGTAGCCTCGGTTGTTTATTTCGATGCCGAACAAAATTTTCACTATATCAAGCGTTTCCAAATCGACCCAAACGCTGGAAAACAGTGTCGTTTCGTTGGAGAGCATCCTGATAACAAATTGATTAGTCTCACTTGGGTAACTTACCCGCGATTGGAAATTGCTTTCGGCGGCGGCAACTCGTGGCGCGAAAACGAAATCATTGAAGTTCATGATTTTATCGGCGTCAAATCGTTCAAAGCCAAAGGCAAACGACTGTCGAATTACGAAGTTTCGAACATCAGCGAACTTGAGCCCACCATCAAAGATGAAGATATCAAGCCTGTGGAGATAGAAACTCAGCAACCTGAGAATCGTTTTATAGAAGACATTCCATTCGAGATCGTCAGAAGCAATACTGAGATTGATCCCAACCAAATGGAGATAAATTTTGACGAATGAGAGTTTTTCTAATCGGATATATGGGTTGCGGCAAATCAACTATCGGCCGTAAACTGGCCACATTAATGGGTTCGGCCTTTATCGATCTCGACAAATATATCGAAGAACGCAACTTCAAAACTGTTCCGGCCATTTTTGCCGAGGAAGGTGAAGCCGGGTTTAGGGCAAAAGAACAAAGTGCGCTTCTCGAAGTAGCCCAGTTCGACAATATTGTCGTTGGAACCGGAGGCGGTGCTCCCTGTTTCTTTGATAATATGGAGGTTATGAAACATGCCGGAATCACAATTTACATTGCCCCGTCAGTCGAAACGCTGGCCAACCGGTTGATGAAATCGAAAACCGAACGCCCGCTCATTATCGGAAAATCGAGAGATGAGTTGCTGCAATTTATCGAGAAAGCCCTTGTAATCAGAGCTCCATTCTACGAACAGGCTCAAATTATCATTCGTGGAAAAGAAGATTTAAATCCCGAAGAGGTACTCGACGAGATTATAAAACAATCCTGAACACATCAAAAACTGAGGCTGTCCCAAAAGGACAGCCTCATCACAACACTAACTACCAGAGGGAAGTACCCCTCATTCCAACTTCTAACTAAACATACAACTAACACAAAAAACCATTTATTTCCCTTTTCTGATGCAATGCCGGGACTGGCTATCCCGCAATAAGTACCGTTTTTACACGGCCCTACTGCGGGCGAACAACCAATTCACATTGCACTATTTTTTAATTGAATATTTGACTGCTTCACTCTTTATTAATTTCTCATCTACCGCAATTTGCGAGGCCGGATTAGTTAAATTATTTTGCCCAAATACAATTTCCGAACTTTCGGTACCGCTAACTCTAATTATCGGATTATTGGAGTCTGGAAGAATAAGCCTGTCCATACTTACGTTGCGACTATTCTGAATTGATATGGCCGGAAGTTTGGCAGTAGTCAGCTTCATACTCTTTACCCGAACCCCATCGGCATCGATACAGGTAAAGCCCCAATCACATTCCATATCGATATCGGTGAGGTTGACATTTTCGAGCTTCATCTCCGGCAAACCTTGCAGAAAAACGCCATGCATTGCCCCTTTACAGCTGATATTGGTGAGATAAATATTTTTAAACTGTGGCGTCTCCTCGTTTACCGCAAGTTTCTCCGGTTTTGGGCTTTCGGCTCCGCTTTCCAACTCTTCGGAAGCCGATTTCCCACCATAGTAGAGGTTGAAGGAGATGGCTTGAGTTGGAATATTAATCATATCAATATCAGAAATATATACACCTTCTACAATACCGCCTCTGCCACGTGTACTCTTGAAACGCAAACCAACATCGGTACCCATAAAAGTGCAGTTTGAAACATGCATATTTTTCACCCCCGACGACATTTCGCTGCCAACTGTTACCCCGCCATGACCATGATAAACCACGCAGTTTTTGATAATCAGGTTTTCAGATGGCATTTTACGGTCACGACCGTCTTTGTCCTTGCCCGATTTGATACAAATGGCGTCGTCGCCCACATCGAAACTGCAATCGTACACCAAGGCATTTTTACAGGATTCAATATCGATACCATCGCCATTCTGCGAAAACCAGGGATTACGCACAGTTGTATTCCGCATCGTCAGATTTTCGCACATCAACGGATGAAGGCACCAGGCTGGCGAATTTTGAAAAACAGGACCGTCAATTAATACCTTATTGCATTTGATTAAACTTACCATTACCGGACGAAGGAAATCTTTCACCGATTCGTAATCTGTCAGTCTTTCACGTTTTACAGGAATATTCATATCGGCCGATTTCTCTGCATCAAGATATTGTTGCGACGGATACCAAATATTGCCTTTCGTATTGAGCACACCTCCCGAACGGATTAAGGTTTTCCACTGCGATTCAGTTAGTTTATCCTTCTTTACAGGTCGCCAAACCTCACCAGAGCCATCAAAAATACCTTTCCCGGTGATGGCAATATTTTCCAAATCCCGGCCATAAATGGGCGATATGCAACGGACGGTATTTAGCCCTTCGAAACTGGTCTCAATCAGCGGGTAATGCGTTTTATCCTTGCTGAAAATGACCAATGCTCCTTGTTCGGCATGCAGTTCAATATTGCTTTTCAACTTAATTGGCCCGGTAAGCCAAAGTCCGCGGGGAATAACAACCCGTCCACCCCCTTTTTTGGAAAGGGCATTAATTGCATCGTCGAAAGCCTGAGTATTAAGCGCCGTACCACCACTTTGTGCACCAAAATCGGAAATCGAAACCGAACGGTTTGGAATTGTAGGTTCAATAACTTTGGGCATTTCGAATTCAATCCCGTCGTAAATGGGATTATGCGTTGTCTGACGTTTTGACGAATGCTGAAGGGTTGAAGCCGACAGCAATAAGGAAAACAGAAAGAGCAGCGCGATTTTGGGAAGAAAAAAAATTTTCATGTTGTATAGTGTGTAGCAGTTAAAATTTCAATTGAGTAACCCATTCGCCCAGAATATTTTGTGGTGTATATTCTGCCGCTTCGGCTTCGGTAAGCTGGTGCGACCATCCAACCCGTGCAGCACCTAAGGCACCATCGCCAGAATTTTGATATTCGGCAAAATAGGCACTCTTTTCGTTTTCAGGTTTGCCCCAGTTGTGCCAACCTTCGGGTTTGATGGCTTTGCTTAATTTGCATCGAATAAAAACCGATTTGCCGTAAGGGCGCCACGGGCGGCCGAGGTAAAACGAAGAATCAGTCGCATCGCCCCCAACTTCGCAATCGAGAAATATAAACCCAAATTTGGTTTCAGGATTGGTTGACGGGGCAGTTACATATCCTGCCGTCTTGCAGACAATTGTACATTGCTCAAAAAGTGCCGTCGACCAACCGAAGATAAAATCGACCGTTCCCTCAATGATGCAATTGCGGTAGTATTGCCGGCTTTTTTCGCCATGCGGATAAAGTGTGTCCTGAAAGCCGGAGAAACGACAATTTTCAAAATAGACCATATCGCCATCGATTCGGACGGCCACTGCCTGCCCAACAGGGCCCGAGGAGTTGGCAAAGGTGATATTCCGGGCTCGAAAGCCATCGCCGAACACAAAGAAGGATGATGAACCGGTTGTTCCAATTTCCTCGCCAAACCGGTTCTTTTTCGAAGCAAAATCATCCCATGTCAGAATGGTTGAATCTCTGTCTTCGCCAATAAAAGTTACGTTGGTTTTGCTGGCTGCAAGGGTTAGTTTCTCTTTGTAAATTCCCTTTCGGATGAAAATTACCGTTTCGTTTTTTCGAAAATCGGGAACCGCTTCAATTGCCTCCTGGACGGTTCGGAAGTCACCGCGACCATCGGCCGCTACCACAAAATGGTAATCGCGGGCAGCGGAAACAATCGAACTTAAAATCAGCGCTATTATTGCAATAAATTTCATCTATTTTGATTTTGTTCCAGCAATTATTTTCATTTGATTAAAAACAAGACGGGCCACTACAGTAGCCCCTTCAAGCTGAAAATGAGTATTATCCTTTTGTCCTTCGGGAAAAGCTGTAAACTTTCCGGGTTCGAGGTTCATAAAGTAATTTCGGGTAACATATTCTTCGCCTTTTGACGAGAAGTAAACCATCGAGAGTTGGTTCAGATCGATAAAATCGACACCCAATTCTTCAGCAACTTCTTTCATCGCACCAGGATAATCGCCATGCGTATTTTCGAGATGGCCATCTTTCCATGGATAGTTGCGCGCTACCGGCGAAATCAGGACAGGAATAGCTTTCTTTTCGCGTGACTGAAAAATGTAAAGCCGCAAAAATTCTTTATAGCCTGGGATCTTTACATGGCGGTCAACTTTGGCTTCCGAAAGATCGTTGTGGCCAAACTGAATCATTACTAAATCTCCGGGCTGCAAAAGGTTAAAAACCTCGCGCCAGCGCCCCTCTTCGAAAAATGAACGTGTACTACGGCCTCCCTTGGCCCTGTCGTCCACCAGCACACTGTCTGTTTTGATGAGCCCCTTCAATGTTTTCAAGCTATCGCGGATAAAAAACTGCTGAAAAACCTGTCCCCAGCCATTTTGCGGGTAACGTTTTGCCATATAATCGGTCTCGAGGGAATAATCGGCAACAGTAGAATCGCCGATCAGCCAAACCTTTACAGGCCTGCGCTGCGATGATGCCGACAACAGAACCACGCCCAACAGGCCAATTACCATTACTTTTAAGTAGATTATCTTCATCTCTATAGATCTTATTTTTCTATCCTGAACCAATCGATATCAACTGCACCAGCATCGTTTATCGCCCCTTCGCGCAACGCATAGAAACCCATTTTTGCCCCAATCCACATTCCTTCGCGCAGGGTAAATGAACCGCCTACAGTGGTAAATTCATCTCCATCGATACTATAACTCAAACGACATACGCCTCCATTTTCAACTTTCATCCGCAAATATAAAGCATTGAAATACAAAGCAATTCTATCATAAACCATTTCTTTTGCCTCTTTATCTGCCTTGGCACAGGTAGCCTGCTGGAGCCATAGTTTTCCATCCTCACGTACCACCCCGATACGGGCGTAGCTCATTCCCATCGCCACCAATCCAAACTCCTCTTTATCGAACCGGGCATTGAACGTCACCTTCGCGGTAGCTTGAAATTCGTCAGCCGGAAACTTTTGCAACAAAAGGTTGGATGCGTTCCAAAGATTCAGGGAACCAACTGGTTTAGGAATACAATTAAGCCTAAAATATCCAAGATTTCCGGAAGGAAACCCCCAGGCAACTTGAGGATTGGCATGCCACTGCCATTGCAAACCCAATTCGGCACCATTAAACTCATCACTTTCTACAGGCGTTTCAACCGGGTAACTTTTGCCGACATTAGGCTTTTTGAAATTGCGGAGCGGTTCACCGCAACCATCACCATCACTATCAATGCCGATTACAGGCCAATCATTCGCCCATTTCATCGGGTTCAGATGTACCACCCGGCCGTAAATACCCATATCCTGAAAGTGGAGAAACCAATCCTCGCCGGTTTGGGTTGTTACCCACGCCCCCTGATGTGGCCCATTGATATCGCTCTGGCCTTGCGCCAAGACTTTTTTAACTTCGTATGGGCCAAAAATATTTTTGGAACGGAGCGCCAACTGCCAACCAGGTTTAACCCCTCCGGCAGGAGCAAAGATGTAATAATAACCATTTCTCTTGTAAAACTTTGGTCCCTCGACAGTTGGATGGCCGTCGTGACCATCGAACACCATCACACTGTTTCCCAACAATGCGGTACCATCACTTTTCATCCGGCTGACCATCAAAATACTCTTCACACCCGCCCTTGAACCGGCAAAAGCAAAGGCCAGATAAGCCTTCCCATCTTCATCCCAAAAGGGCGTAGGGTCGATCAAACCCTTTCCGGGTTGAACAAGCAACGGTTCCGACCACTCACCGGCAGGGTTGGTCGTTTTAGTCATGTAAATCCCAAAATCAGGGTCGGGAAAATAAATGTAAAACTCATTTTTGTGTAGCCTGATGCAAGGAGCCCAGATTCCGCCACCATGCTTTACAGTGTCAAAAACATCGTAGGGTGGCAATTTGGCGACTGCATAATTAATTAATTTCCAATTGACCAAATCACGCGAGTGAAGTATTGGCAATCCGGGGGAACAATTGAACGACGAGGCCACCATATAGTAATCGTCGCCCGATCGCACAACATCAGGGTCGGAATAATCGGCAAAAAGTACAGGATTGGTATAAGTTCCATCGCCATTGTCGGCCACCCAAACTTTGGAAACATAGGGCTCCTGTCCGAAAAGGTTGAAAACTGGAGTGACACACACAAGAAGAAATAGGATTCTGAACATCATCTATATGCCTGAATTATTGTTTATGACATAATAAATACCAACTATTTTTACCTGCCTCTTCCCATGCAAAAGGGGCAAATATTTTTTCGGCAACATAATTTTTAGCATCAGTTGCCGATAGTTGCTTCGACCAGCTAACTCTTTTTTTTATTGTTGCACCTACGCCTTTATTCTGAAATTCGGAAAATAGGGCCGTTTTTTCATTTTCGCTGTTCGACCAGTTGTCCCACCCTTCAGGCCGGATAAACGCACCCAACTCGCAGCAGATATAAGCCACTTTGGCAAACTTTCGCCACGGGCGGCCAAGATAAACAGTATCAACCCCGGATGTTGCAGTTACTTTGCAATTCAAAAACACAAAACCGAATGGTTTTCCACCAGTAGTACTGGCAGCCGTAATGTATGAGTTGGCTTTGCAATGCAATGTGCAGGCTTCGAACAAAACGGTGGCTTCTCCAAAAATAAAGTCTGTTGTTCCTTCGATATAGCAGTTTTCGAAATATTGTCTGCTAAAAAGCCCGGCGGCGTAAACGGTATCCTGATTACCCAAAAATCGGCAGTTCCTGAATACAGATTTATCGCTCTGTACATCAAGAGCAACTGCCTGTCCAACCGGACCTGCACTATTTTCCACTGTAATATTTTCCATGTAAAATTCGTCTGCCAGCACCTGTAGTGTATAGGTATAAAAAGTGCTGTTGCGTCCGCGATCGATTTTACCAAAATAATCGTCCCAGATTATAATGGTTTTGGTCACCTCCTCGCCCACTATAGAGAGCATTCGGTTGCATGCCGGTACCTGAATCTTTTCGCGGTAGGTACCATTCTTGACCAAAATAGTAATCCGCTGATCGGGATAGGCTTTACAGGCATCAATCGCCTTTTGTATCGAAACAAAATCGCCCGATCCATCCTGAGCCACCACATAACGGTAGGTTTCGGCTCCGAATGAACTGAGATATCCCAGAAACAGTATCGCGCAAACTGTCGATACACAATATTTTATTTTACCAACAAAAGCTTTCATCACAATCAGATCATCTTAATCGGCTTTTATCACGGATTCAACATTCCAGTTTTTTGCCCATTTGGAATAAATATCGATAATACGCTGAGGGGCATAGGTATACCAGCTATAGCCAGCCCTTCGCTCGCGGCTCACTTCGCTTAACGAATACAGTATTTTGCTATTTCGGTCAGAAAACATCGGCCGCTGCGAATCAATCTCGTAGAAACGTGTCCATATTGGTGCCGCTGTCGAATCGATTACTACAACCCGGTCGGTTTTTATCGTACGCTGAGGGGTTTGCTCTTCAGGCGCATCAATGGTTTTTACTGCTGTGTAATAGATTCGTGAATGTAAAAACCATTTTACAGCTTGCTGAACAGCCTCGATTATCTCTGCCGTTGGATTTTCAATTTCCATCAGAAACCTTACAATTGCAGCACTTTCTGCGTTGCAGATGGCTGGTGGCTCGAAAGCGCGTGCCCAGGCCGGTAAAAGGGTCGCTTCATCGTGTTGTTGGCACCATGCCGTACGTTCATTCTGACTGACAATTTGTGTTTTCAGAATGCACTCCAACCCTTTTTCAACTGCATGATGAATTTGTTTCCGCATTTCCAACGGTATAAAGTTGAAATCTGCTTCTTGATTGTCAATAGATTTAAGAAGACTCAAAATCCCAATCATTGCCCCATCGTTATAGGTAATCCTGCGGCTATATCCATCTTCTAAGGGATAATATTGAGGCCAACCACCATTCGGATATTGTGCCCTTAAAACAAATTCAAGTCCTTTCAATACAGCCGTCTTATATTTTTTGTTTTTCGTGATTGAATAGGCTTTGGCCAGATATTCAATCTGCGAATAAGTTGTCGAATTATCGAAAGTGGTATTGGTTTCAGTTTTTGAAGCCCGTAGCGAAGCTATCTGCTCCGTGGTAAGTATGGCCTGCATGTCGTAATTTTTGGGCCACCCACCATTATTCCGCTGATAAAGAAGCATATTATCGGCTATTTTAGCCACCTCTTCGTGCGAATATTGAGGCTGGTTTTTAACCGGGTTGATATCGTTGTGCTCGTCGCGAATACCATACCAATGGCGCATACTGTCGCCAAATGGCTCCATGCTATTCGATTTTTGCACAGATTGGCCATCGCACCGGCCGCCTATACTCAGCAAGAAAAGAATCGATACACAGACATATTTAATCAAATTTTCAACCACTACATATCGGACTTACAATATTTTACAAAAACAAAACTCCACAAATCCTTCCGCAATGCCGTTCCGGTATTTGTTTATTGGAATAGCGAAGACCCAAATTGTTAATCTTAAAAATGAAAGTGCTCAGGTTGATAAAGGTCTGCGTTATTTTTTATTTATCGCACAGTTACTCCCGAGCACTTTTCACATTCCAAATTAACTAACAACCAATCTACTTATTGCTGAGAAAATCCATATTCACTTGGAATCAAATATCCCAACATTACATCGTCCAAGGTTCGCAGGAGTGGTTATACTGATGGGACATTGACGGTAAACAACTTCACGATACCTAAAAATATTCCTTTCGGCATTAGTCGGCTTTACTGGCTCAGACTTTCAAAATTGTCACTCCTGATAAAAGTTGCCGATTCGATCCCCCCATCCTGTTTTCAAACCTAACCGGGGAAGGATAAAACCATCCCTCCCCGTATTAGAAATATAACAATCAAGACATTATCAATATCCTATATATTAAAACGAATCAATAACCGGCATTCTGCCAGAACCCTGTTCCCTCGACAGCGCTCAAATTGGTTATTGCATCAAGCTGAGCTTGCGGAATTGGCCTGAAATAATGGAAATCTTTAATATTGGCAGCACCTTGTGCATTGTAAGCCTTCACACGGCTAACAAGTGTTTTGGTGCGTTTCAGGTCGAACCAACGTTGTTGTTCACCGCAAAACTCAATGGCACGTTCATCGAGAATGGTGTTAATATCGACAGTCCCGGACAGCGAGTTGTCCTTGCCCGTGATGGCACGTTTGGCACGTAGCTGGTTCAGTGTAGCCAGTGCGGCTGCACTACCCGTTGTTGCCAATTCGGCCTCAGCTTTAATCAGGTACATTTCGGCCAGACGTAGTACGATTGCATCGCGGCTCGAAATATCGTGAGTCGGGTAAAGCGGATTGTAAACATCATCAAGAAATTTTTTGATACCCGGATAGGAGCACCATCCCGCAATCTTATAAGTATTATAACGGTCGTCACCATAAACATCCGATTTAACTTTAGCTGCCTCGGTAGGTAAAGCTGTAGCCGGATCAAGAGAGGTGAAAACCGGAATATCGCCATTCGCCATAAACTGAATGCGGTAGCGGCCTTTTGCCCATGCCTGTTTTGCCTTTCCTTCGGTAGAGTTACCATCCAGCGGACAATAGTAAATAGCCGTATCTTTTATTGATGTATACTTTTTAGAGCTTCCTTCCAATCCGGGAGCGATGGTATACGCTTCCAAAAGAGTGGCATTGGTACGCTGGTCGGTAGCACGGTTCTTGTCGAGAAGTTTCCACAGGTAAAGCGATGGCAGATAGCGGGTAAACCCACGTCCATAAGGTGAATAGGTATCAGCTACATAAACGTTGGCATTGGTTTTGATATTCTTCACATAGGCTGTCGATTCGCCCAAAACACGTACAAAAGTTTCTTTACCGTTACCTCCGAGATCTGATGCGCCATTGTTCCACAACGAAACAAACATCAGCAACATGGCACTGCCACCGCGGCTATAACCGGTACGGGTAATCAATGAATTGTAATCGAGGTTCGAACCATTTTTATCGGTTTTGTAACGTTTGGGAATACAGTTGGCCGGTGTGGTAATATCTGCCGAATAAGTAACCCCCCAGATAGCCTCTTTGTTGACAGTAATATCTTCGTTCTTCATCGTCCAGGTATCGGAATACTTATCGTAGAACGATGCAACCCCGCTGTTAATTACCTCAGCAGCCTCTGTTTTGGCCAGATCGTACAAATTCTTGCCCGAATAATCGGCATTGGTCGTAATACTGCTCTGCCCTAGCCACGAAGCGGCATAAAGCAATACACGGGCTTTCAACGCACGTGCTGCCCAGTAATTGGCACGGCCTTCAGATTTAATCCGATAATTGGCTGTTTCAAAAGCTTTTATCGAATTATCAAGATCCGAAAGAATGTTGCTGTAAACTTTTTCTTCGGAAATACGCTCAGGTGCAGTATTAATTGAAGATACCGGTTCGATATTATAAGGAATTGGTCCCCAAATATTCACCATGTGGAAATAGTAGAAAGCCCTCATAAAATAAGCTTCGCCCATATACTGGCTTTTCAACGCGTCGTTGATAAACTCGTTCAGCGGAACATATTTCAGCGCATTGTTACAAATGTCGGTTGCCGCATAAAATGCCTCCCAGTAATGGTCGAGACTGGCATTGTCAGTCGAATTACCATCAAGACTGATTGGGGTGATATTATACGAGTTAAGCGATTTCTGCTTGTTGTCGTAACCATAGTAAAACAGGTCCGTCCCCATTTCCGATAGCCCTAAACCAGCCTCCTTGCCATACCATGCCCGTCCGAAAACATAACAAGAGGCAACCAATCCGTCGATTCCCGACTTGGTAGAATAGGTTAAATCAGCCGTTGCACCAACTTTGTTGTCTTCTATCAGAAACTCAGAACACGAGGTAAAGCTTCCAAGAAATGCAACCGCTGTTAAAAGTGTTATATAAAATTTATGTTTCATTTCGATAATCGTTTAGTTGAATTAAAATTCGATGTTCGCACCAAAGACAACTTGCTTTGCCAATGGGAAACTAATGGAACCGCCGCGTTCGGGGTCGTAGTTATCGACTTCGCTGAATGTGATAAAATTTTTAAGCGAGCCGTAAACCCTTACACTACCCAATTTTAACTGCTTAATAAGCGTTTTGGGAAGATTGTAACCCAATGTAATATCTTTAATTTTCACATAGTCGGCCTTTTCGTACAATAGTGCACTTCCATAATTGGTATGAGGCGCACTCACAGAGCCTGGGTTCGGAAATTTTGCCGAAGGATTGGCCACTGTCCAATAATCAAGATCTGCCCAGTTGGCCGATTCGAAGTTCAATTGCGAGTTGAAATCATATGACATATAACCCCCAAGGCGAGCAAAAACCAGTACCGAAAGTGATATATCTTTATAGCTGAACGAATTGTTCATCCCAAAAATATGTTTTGGTGCCCGGCCATAGATTTTTTTGTCGCTGTCGTCGAGTGCACCATCATCGTTGCGGTCAACAATTTTGATAGTCCCCGGAGTACCATAGGTTGAGATATATTTCAACGTTTCGTTCGGATGACGGGCTGCCCAGTCAATTTTGAACTGATCGAATTCACCAACATCCCAGTTTCCGGCTGCTTCAAAATCATAATATGTACTAACCGGCTGGCCAACAATGTATGCTACATTTCCGTTGATATCCTTGTCAACGCCTTCGTACAGGCTGTAAACTTCATCTTTGTACGATGAGTAGGTCCATCCGATATCCCATTTAAAACGATTACCCTGAACAACGGCGGTGTTCAATGCCACTTCAATACCGTGACCTTTGGTTTCGCCAATGTTCGACAATACAGTGGGAAATACCGATGATGGCGGGGCCGAACGATAGAGCAACAAATCGGATGTGTGGCTGATAAAATAATCGATACTACCTGTGATACGGTTGTTCCACAATCCAAAGTCCAAACCGAAATTTAGCGCCTGAGTTGTTTCCCATTTCAGCTCTGTATTGCCAAGCTGGTCGGGAATATTTCCAACTAAGTCTTTAGCACCCAAATAATAATAAACAGGATAGGAACTCAACACCTGAAGCGTTTCGTAAGGATCGACGGCGGCATTGCCCGAAATACCATAACTGGCACGCAGTTTCAGGTTGTTCAAATCTGTAAAACCTTTCATGAAAGGCTCTTCACTCATACGCCATGCAACTGCAGCCGACGGGAAGTAACCCCATTTTTTCCCATCAGCCAACGTTGATGATCCATCGGCACGAACAGAAGCTTGTAACAGGTATTTATCTTTAAATTTGTAGTTTACACGTGTAAAATACGACAGCATCGCTTGTTTGACATAACCACTGGTAGTAGTTTGGGCAAGTATCTTGCTCAAATCGTAAAACGCACTTTGGTAATAGTGTTCTTTACCGGCATCGCCATAGGTCGATGTATTCTCCCTTACCGACTGGTTCATACTATGACCCAGCAAAAAGGTCATGTCATGTTCGGCTGTACCAAAATTGGTGTTCACATTCAGGGTGTTTTCCCAAGTGTATTTGGTCCCAATATTCCCGGTTGACGAAATATACGATGTGCCGGGCGATTGATAACGGGCTACGCTCTTGTAGTCCTGATACAAACCATCGCGAGAATTGTTCCGGTCGAGAGCGAAAATTGATTTGAAAACAATCCCTTTAATTGGGGTAACTTCCAAATAACCGGTACCAAAGATACGTGTCGATTCGATATTGCGCTGGTAATTGCCATCCAGCTCATCCATCAATGGGTTCACGTGGGCAGCATAGCGCGGATTTGGTGTTTCATAAATCTCTCCATCATTCAGGTAAGGATGGGTAATTGTGGTCATTTTCATCGACTGGCCAAATACGCTCGAGTTCCTCGAGTCATGATTTTTATAGGTAATCAACATGTTCATTCCCACTTTGAAAATGTCGTTGATTTTGTGATCGACCACCGCTTTGGCATTGTAGCGATCGAGTGCGTCTTTCTTCATCAATCCCTGTTCGTACATTGTACCCAACGAAAGGTTGAACGTAGTTTTGTCGCCACCACCGGCTACAGATAATTCGTAATTCTGGGTTAAACCATTCTGAAGGATAATATCCAGCCAGTCGGTGTAACTGCCATCATTATAAATATCCAATTCGGTAGTCCCGTCAGAAAGGCTTTCAGTCAAAACCTGCTCAATGGTCAGGTTGCTGTTACCCCAGTTTTTGCTGGCTGCATCGGCCTGATAGTTGGCTTTGTCAACCAAACGCTGTACCTCACGATTGCCATACATTACTTTTGGGACATCGGTCGGAGAGTTCGATGAGACGAAGGCATTCAGGTTGACCTTGGTTTTACCGGCCTTACCACGTTTTGTTGTGATTATGATAACCCCGTTGGCCCCTTTTGTCCCATAAATTGCAGTCGATGAAGCATCTTTCAGCACATCCATCGATTCAATGTCCGACGGGTTGATGTCGAGCGTTGAGCCATATTCTATTCCGTCGACCAAAATAAGGGGGCTGTTCGATGCCGAGATGGAGCGGTTACCACGCAAATTGATGCTTAATCCGGCACCAGCCTGGCCATTGCTCTGCTGAATATCCAAACCGGGGACCTGAGCCTGCATGGCCTGCATGGCATTGCTCGATGTGGTACGGGCAATATCATCGGCTTTAACAGAAGCAACAGAGCCGGTCAAGTCTTTCTTTTTAACAACACCATAACCAACAGCAACCACTTCCTCAATCTGAAGGGTTCCGCTTTTCAGCTGTACATTTATCACACGCTGTCCGTTAATACTTATATCCTGAGGATCTAAGCCAATAAAAGATATATGCAATACATCTTTCTGCGCATCGGCAGGTGTTATGGCATAACTACCATCAGCATTGGTAATTACTCCATTGGTTGTGCCCTTCACAATCACGTTCGCGCCCGGAATAGGCTGATTGGTCTCATCTGTAACAATACCGGTTACCTGTTGTGCCCAAAGTTGCGCACCGGTAAAAATTACAAACAATGAGAACAGGCACGCTTTTCTACAAAAACTGTGCATCATTTTCATCATAGATTATTGTTTGAATTGATTAATATAAATTAGTTAATGGAACTTATTTTTTCATATTCGAGCGATGCCATGATAAATGGCCCTACCCCTTTGGGATCGTTGTCCCGGACCTCTTCTCCAATATAATATTCAAATGAACCATCGCGGTAGGGGTCGCCTCCCAAACCGGCAACCGAGCAACAATTGGTCAGGCTAATGGTACCATCGCCATTATCCTTTATCAGTTTTGAAACGATTCCGTTGTAACCTTTCACTCCCGCATCCTTATATTCGGGCGCGATATATCCTTTTCTGACCGCTTTTAAAATGGCATAGGCAAACATCGATGAGGCCGTTGCCTCCAGGTAATTGCCTTCGCGGTTGCCCTGATCAATAACCTGATACCACAAACCGGTCTGGGCATCCTGATAACGGACAACACCTGTGACCACCTGATTTAAAATTTTTATAATCTCCTGATAACCGGGATGTTCCTTCGGGAAAAAATCCAAAACGTCAACCAGTGCCATAGCATACCAACCTTCGGCCCTTCCCCAATAATTGGGCGAACATCCGGTTGACTTATCAGCCCATCTTTGCGTTTTACTTTCGTCCCATCCGTGATAATTTAATCCGGTTTCCGGGTTGTAAGTGTGCTTATGAACTGTGGTAAATTGAAGTAAAATGTCATCAAAAGCCGCAGGTTCACTAAACATAACTGCATATTGGGCATAAAACGGAGCCCCCATATACAATCCATCGAGCCACATCTGATGTGGGTAGCGTTTCTTGTGCCAAAAACCTCCTTCCGAAGTGCGTGGGTGAGTATCGAGCTGATGGCGCATATAATTGATAGCCTTAGCATAACGCTCATCTTTAGTCACTTCGTACAATATAAACAGAAATTTACCTGAATTGAGCCGGTCGATATTATATTCTTCCAGTTTATACTCACTTATCGCGCCATTCGCATCAATCAGTTTGTCGGCATAAGTTTTGGCATAGTTGTAATATTGCTCCCCTCCGTTGGTTTTCCATAGTTCCAACATCGACTGGGCCACAAGGCCTTGGGTATAGTTCCAAATGGGTTTCGGATTATAATCGACACTCCATGGTTCCGGGAAATGCTTCATCTCGGAATCGGCCATTCTGATGGCACAAGCCACTCCACCTTTATCCGATTTTTGCGCGACCTGACTGCATCCTGGCAATATGCCAATAAGCAGGATGGCTGTCACGGTCAATAAGAACATTTTCTTCATTCCAAATTTGTTTTCTGCGACTTCATAAATGCCCGCCAACATCAGGTAACCCAACAATTATTGTCTGTCAGAAGAGAAAGAATATGATCAGCAAAATGAAAAGCGCCAACACAAGCAGGCCAATCATTCTGTTCGTACGGACAATTTTCCTTTTTAAATCGGAAGTTAACATTTGCCGGGGGTACATTTTTTCGTCAGTTTGATAGGCTAAAACTACTTCGAAACCGTTTAAAGAGAGAATAAATATGTATCAGGAATAGGTGGCTAAACTCCCACCAGCGGGAAATAATTCCCAAAAAGCGGGTGAAAAAATAACACCAACCAGTGGTGAAAATCAACAAAGAACTGCAAATCAATCAAATACACAATAACCTAAAATCCTTTATTCGGGCATTTGCTGATGGCTGGCAAATTCTGACGCACTCATTCCAAACTCTTGACGGAAACATTTTCTGAAATGCGACAAATCCCTGAAACCTACCGCATAGGCCACTTCCGATACATTCATTTTCTTTTGAATTAACAGTTGCGCCGCCCTTTTCAACCGTATGTTCCGAATAAATTCTTTCACGGTCATTTCGGTAAGGGCATCAAGCTTCCGGTAGAGTTGCATCCGGCTCACCCCTATGGCAATGGCAAATTTTTCGATATCAAAATCGGGGTCTGAGATATGATGCTCGACCACCTCAATCGCTTTGTGCAGAAAACGTTCATCAGGCGAACTGATAACCACATTGCGGGGCTGCAATACCATTTCTCCGGTAAATTTCTGCTTCAACGATTGGCGCAGGGCAAGTAGGTTCTCCACTTTGGTCTGCAAAATAGCAAGGTCGAACGGTTTGACAATGTAGTCATCGGCTCCCGAAGAAATCCCCTCAATTTCGTGCTCCCTGGAACCAAGTGCAGTGAGCAGCAAAATCGGGATATGCGATGTGCGTTCGTCTTTTCGTACCTTTCGGCAAAACTCAAAGCCATCCATCTCGGGCATCATCACATCGCTGATAATGATATCGGGAATGGTTTTCAGCGCAATCTGCCATCCTTCGGCACCTCCGGCAGCCTCGAGTACCTGGTAATTCGAAATAAAATGCGATTTGATAAAATAACGGACATCCGCGTTGTCGTCAATCAATAAAATAATCCGTTGAATTTGTGCATCAACTTGTTCGCTATCTTTCTCGATAACTGTTTCCACTGATTTCGAAAGCTCACCCGCCAATCCGGGTGATACAAAATCGTCAACTTTGGCTTGTTCTTCGTAGTAAGGCAACCGCACAATAAATTTTGCCCCTTTCCCAGGCTTGCTCGATACCGTAATGGTTCCCTGATGTAATTTGACCAATTCCTTGGCCAACGCCAGGCCGATACCTGTTCCCTGTCCATTCGAGCCATTTTCCTGAAAGAAACGTACAAATATTTTTTGCAGGTTCGATTCGGCAATCCCAATACCATCATCTTTTACCGTTATCTCAATCAGTTTCTTTTCTACCGGACTGCTACTGCCATCGTTATCGATAACCAACGAAATATTGACCGAAATAGTACCCCCTTTCTGTGTGAATTTGAATGCATTCGACAAGAGGTTGGTAATAATCTTTCCCACCTTATCGCTGTCGAAACTGGCAATAATCTCTTTTCGCACCGAATTGAATTTCAATTCTATACCCTTCTCTTCGGCCAGATTATCAAACGAATGGACCAATCCGCCTATGTAGGTAACCATGTCGCCGCGGCTCAACGACAGTTTCAGGCTCCCCGATTCGAGTTTCCTGAAATCGAGTAACTGATTAATCAATCCCAACAGTTGAGTCGCATTTCGGTACATCACATCCAAGTGGCCGGGAATATCGCGTTCGGGAATAGCATGGCTCCTCATCTTTTCAAGCGGGCCCAGAATAAGTGTTAATGGGGTTCGGATTTCATGCGAAATGTTGGTGAAAAAGCGAAGTTTCATCATGTCAAGTTCATGCAGTTTCTTGGCCCTGAATTTTTCGTATACCAACTCATTTTTAAGCTTTTCTCTGTTTAACAAGAAATCGATTAAAGTATAAATCAGCCCTACAAAAGTGAGGAGCAAAATCAAACGAAACCACCAGGTACGCCAGAAAGGAGGCAACACATCAACTGCCAGCACCAATTCGGCGCTGCTCTCTTTCCGATCAATCGAAACGGTTTTTACCCTAAACCGATAGCTGTCAGGGTCGAGATTGGTATAGGTTACCGAACGAACAGATGATGGCTCATTCCATTCTTTATCAAATCCTTCCAAAAAATACGAATATTGTAACCCTTTGCTGTTGGCATAATCAAGCGAAGCAAAATCAAAAGTAATAACATTCTGATCGTAATCGACGGCAATGTGGTCGGTTTGCGAAATGCTGCGGGTAAGGATATCTTTGGGAGAATCGCCAATGGGAACATTTTTGTTGAAAATCCTTAATCCTGTCAATACAATTGGGGCGACATAGGAACCTCGGTTCAACTTTCCCGGATCGAAAATATTGAAACCGGCCACACCACCAAAAAGCAACTCGCCACTGGCCAGTTTCAAGGCTGCACCATAGCAAAACTGGTTGTTCAGAAACCCATCGCTCAGGGTATAGTTTCTGAAGCGCTCACTCTCAGGGTTAAATTTTGATAAGCCATTACTGGTACTTATCCATAAATAGCCTTGATTATCTTCTTGTATCGTAAGCGTTTGATTATTGACCAAACCCGATTTTTCGTTGTAAAACTCCTCAACCCCCTTCTCTTTCGAAAAAAGGGCAATTCCTTTGTTTTGAGTGGCCAGCCAGAAGCGCCCTTTCGAATCTTCAAGCACATATCTCACCGATTCAGGAAAACGCATGCTTTTTCCTGTCGTCAAATCGCGGATGAACAACTCGGTACGGGTACCCATCCACATTTGATTTTGGCTGTCTATCGAGAGCCAGTTGATTTGCTGACCGTTGGTAAACTCGGGATAACGAATAAAACTCTTGGTTGTATAATCAAACTTATTGATCTCAGTGTTGGTAGCTATCCAGATATTATTTTGCTTGTCGCAGGCTATCGCCCATATCCGGTTATCCGAAAGTGAGTTAGGATTTGTAGGATCGTTCAAATAGTGCGTGATTTTTCCGGTTTGCTGGTTCAGTACGTTCATCCCTCCCATAAAAGTTCCAATCCAGATGTTGCCTTGCTGGTCTTCAATCAATGCCTTTATACAATTTGAAGTCAATGAATTAAGCTTATCATCTTCGCGTTTCAGATAACGGAACCGGCCCGTATTTCGGTTGAAGATATTGACACCACCGCTTTCCGTGGCAATCCACAACTCGCCGTTGGGATGTGCCCAAAAGCCGTAAATTTCGCTGCTGTTCAGATAGCGGGTATCGGCCGGAATGGCTTTGTAACCTAAAATATTTTGCCGTTCTTCAATCAAAAAGTTGATTCCGCTGCGGGTACCAATCCAAACATCGCCTTTCACATCGTGTACTACACAAAGAATCGAATTGTTAACCAGGCTTTTGGGTTCACGTTCGTCGTGATTATAATACGAGGTAACCCCTCTGCCCTTTTCGTATATATACAGTCCGCCCCGGGTTCCAATCCAGTATTTGCCACTTTTGTCCTTTGCAATGGCCCTCACCGTGCGTGAGCGGTCGTTCGTTTCGTCAAGAGAGATGACAGCAGCCGTAAGGGTTGAAATATTGACATGATACAAACCATTCGAATAGGTTCCAATCCACATAGTGTTATCGTCATCGGGCACAATTTCCCAAATCTCTTCATTACTATTTGAAAAATTGGGAAGGCTTACCCGTTGAATCTGATTGGTATCAGGATTATATATCCATAATCCATGATCGGTTCCGATCCATATTCGGCCATTGCGGTCAGAACGGATCACCCTGAAATAGTCCGAAAAACTGGGATTATTCGATGGTAATATTTCCATCAACTGCTTATCCCCAAAGATTTTGAATAGCCTTGAATCGGTTCCTACCCAGATATTTCCTTGGGGATCTTCGGCTATTGATGCAACTGTAGTGCCGCGCAAGCGGTTGTCGGCCACTGTTTGAAACGGGTGCCCAAACTTTTCTTTGGCCGAATCGAACAGATTGAGCCCTCCTTGTTCGGTACCTACCCACAATCGTTCTTTGCTGTCTTCGAAAATAACCCGAACCAAATTTCCCCTCAACGATGTGGAATCATCGGGATTATGGGCAAATACCGTAAAGTTATATCCGTCGAACCGGTTTATCCCCTGTGAGGTTCCAAACCACATCCAACCCTTTTTATCTTGTAAGATACAATGAATCTGATTATTGGAAAGCCCGTCTTCCTGCGAGTAAAAATCGAAGCTCAGGTTATTTACATTGCCGATGGCTTTTGTCGAGCCGGGCAGCAGCAGACAAAAAAACAACAATATAACTGACAGGCCTTTGAATACCTTGTCGTTTGGCAACATCTCCATTCTTTTCATCCTATTCCCCGTTACAGCCGCTGCAATTATCGCTTACAGAAACTTACCGGTCAAAATAAACAAAAAAAAAGAGACGAACTACAATTTCAACTCGAACTTTGCCCGAACGCCAAATACCGGTGCACCTTGCTTCGACGAAGGTGTGACCCTCCAGATGGCTTCGACCCTGAATAGCCGGAAAATATTCTCGATGCCGGCCCCAACCTCGAGATAAGGCACTCCCGACTCCGAAATATTTACCGGAAAATCGACGATATCCCGATGTTTATTGCTAAGCGAACCCACCATACCTTTGGCCGAAAACACCTCGCGCAAGCCTGCCTTTTTAAGTCCCGGAACCCGGTTGAACAAAAAGCCGTTCAGGTGATATTCGACATAAGCGTTGATATACTTATCGTGGATAAACTCCATATAATTCATTAGGTTGAAGTCGTACGAAAAATAACCGACCGTTTCGTTCCCTCTTGGGATATCGAGCATTGTATAAGGCAATTTTCCAAAATAAACACCTCCTTCGACGGCATAGTGAAGATATGCCTGGCCGAAATAAATACCCTGTTTGATGGTTCCCAACAGTTTTCCGTAAAAATTTGACTGATCTCCGTAAAAAACTTTTCCCCCACCAACGGTTAAATGAATTATTGGATAGTCGCTCGACATATAGACCCGCATAAAGCGGTCATCAATCAATTTTTCTTTCCACGACAGGCGGGTATCGAGATAAAAATCGGCTGCAGCCACCGACCCCAGCGGATTTCCTCCCTGCAAAAATGGATAAAATGGTGGTGAGTAATGCCTGACATACGATGCCCCAATTTTATGGAGCAATCCGGGATACCATTCGTGTTCGTATTTCAGTTGAGCCTTTTGTTCCCGATAGAGTTCATCAAACTCGTCACGGGTAAAAAACTGAGAAACAAGGTTATTCTCAGTCGGGCTGAGCATATTTTCGTATAGGTTCAAAATTTTCTCATTTTCGCCCGAGCGGACTATTTTATCGTCGTACGAAAACATCAGCATCTGGCGGTAAATTGTCGGGAATTTATATCCCGCACCAAAAATCCCGTTGATTTTCCGGTTATCGAACCCATAGCCCAAACCTCCCCAAACCATAAACTTTGTACTAATCTCGGAACTGGTCCGTAATCCGGCAAAAATGTGGACTCCCTCCAACTTATTGAAATTAAACACGTTTGCATATGGACCAAATTCAAATTTTCCAAAGTCGTAATATCCCGTCATGCCCATTCTGGCCAAATTATTGGCAAACCGGATAAACTTAATTTGGTTAACGGTTTCGATGACCGATGTAACCATTCTCTCGTGTTCGTTCAACGGTTCGAGGCGGCCTGACTCCCAGTATGAAGCAGGCATATCGTCCGAACCAGGCAGCTTTATTGTTTCGTAACTCGAATTTTTGACAGTCAACTGCACGTCTCCCGGCTGGTTTACCGTTACACTATCGATAGTAGCCGCCTGACTAAAATAGAGCGAAAGGTGTTTTTTCGATGGATTATTCTGCGACGGAATATAATCGAAAACAGCATCAATCTGGTTGCGCCGGTAAAAGGGCACCGTGTCGTTCACCATCTGATAATTACTCTTTAACCGCATACTTTTCAGGAAATTAAGGCTACTGGCACCCGATAATGTACCATCGACCTCAATCAGCGAGAAGTTTCGGCTGTCGGCTGTCAAATAACCTTTAAACACCTTATCCCCTTCGCGTCGCGGGATAAAAGTGACCTTGTATTGTTTTCGTCCATCAACAACAGTGCTGTCAGAAAGGAAATATTTGTAATAAAACCAACCATTTTCGGCAAGCGGGCTAACAAAATTCTGATCGAAGAGATTGATGAAATTACTGTAAAAATTCACCTCCATATCGAGTGCGCTGGTGTAACCCGAAATCTCCAAATCGTTCAGTACCCCAATCCCCGAGGTCTTATCGGCAATCACCGTCGATTTGGCTTTGGGCGGATAGCGCTGCACCTCGTTGTAAACCATCTGTTCCGAAAAATACAATGGCAGAAATTTGGTACTGTCGGCATTGCTCTGAAAAACAGACTGGTTATTTCTGAACGCTTTAGAATCAATAATCCCTTTCCCGACATGGTTCAGGTGATACTCCCATTTGGTGTATTTTCGGTACGAGAAACGCGAATACTTATCGGGATTGTTGACCACTTTTGCCGAAATAATACGCCCCATCAAAGCCCTGATTGGCCCTTCGTCGGGACTGACCTTAATCTCCGAAATATCAATCACCTCCTCTTTCAATGCAATATTCAACTCATTTACCGTTCCGGCTTCCACTTTCACGCTCTGTGGGAAAAACCCAACCGCCGATATAAGCAACCGGTCAAACTTCTCGCGCGTAGTCAACTGAAAATAACCTGTAGAATCGCTGATGGTGCCTATCATCGTATTTTTAAACACAATATTGGCGTAAGGAATAGGCTCGCCGCTATCAGCATCGGCAATCTTACCTTTCACGACAGTAGATTGGGCAATACACGTGAACGAGGTGATTGTCAGAAAACCCAAAAGAATAGTTATCAATGTAAAACTATTCCTGGCAGGATAATTTATTGCCTTGTTTATCATTTAACGAACTAAAACCGGTGACGAAAATGGCCAAATAGCGTTACATCCGACCAATTTCAATATCAATTTTACATTAAGTTATCGAAAGACTAACAGAATAGCCAAAAGGTTGCTTAATCAAACCGGATGGCCTTATCGGGCGATACCTTTGAAATATACCACGATGGCACAATCAGCATAACAAGGGTAACCAGTAAAGTTCCAATATTTAGCGCCAAGAGGTGAAGCACTTTCAGGTTTACCGGCACGGTAGTGAGATAATATGATTCAGGATCGAGCCTGAAAATTCCAAAATAGTGTTGTATCAAACAGAAACCTACTCCGGCAATATTGCCCCAAAGCAAACCTCGCCCGATAAGCATGGCCGAAAGATAGAGAAATACTTTCCGGATGGAGTGGTTTGCACTTCCCACCGATTTTAAAATTCCAATCATCGTTGTACGTTCCAAAATCAGGATCAACAGCGCCGACACCATGTTAAACCCGGCTACCAACACTATCAACGTCAGGATAATCCACACATTCATGTCGAGCAGGTTAAGCCAGTCGAATATCTGTGGATATTTATCCGCAATGGTCACAGGCCTTAGCATCGCATCGCCGTCCTCCGAATAACTGATGGTTGCCTCCCTGATTTTATCAGCCATTGGCTCCATGTTAGCAAAGTCGGTTATCACAATTTCGAACCCGCTCACCTGATCGTCCCGCCAATCGTTCAGCCGCTTAATCTGGTTGACATCGGCCACCACAAACAGACGGTCCAACTCTTCGAGGCTCGACTGATAAATACCCGAAATGGTAAAACGGCGCATCCTTGGGGCAGTCGACAGTTCGTTCAGAAAATAACAATAAAGCGGCCCTCCTGTTTTCAACTTTAATTGCGAAGCTATCTGCCTCGAAACCAACACCTGATCGCTACGGCCGGTATCGCTGTATGCCGGAAGGCTACCTTCGACCAGATTCTGACGAAAAAAAGTCCAGTCATAATCAGACCCTACCCCTTTCAATACCATGCCCAACATTTCGTCGTCAGTTTTGATGATACCGGGCTTGGTCGCAAAAACCTGAACATGTTCAATTCCCGACATCGCTTTCAACTGCGGAAGCCAGGTTTGATTTTCCTGAACCGGCATGGTTTCGTACGAGCTGTTCGAATCGAAATTCACCAACTGGATATGGGCCCCGAAACCTATTACTTTATTCCGCACCTCTTTCTTGAAGCCGGTGACAACTGCCACTGAAACAATCATCACCAGCAATCCAAAGGCAATGCCAAATACCGCAACCGAAATTATCGATTGCGAAAAGCGCTTCCGGTTGCTTTTGTCAGAAAAGATGCGACGGGCTATAAACAGTTCAAGGTTGATACGCGACACGACAATTACTTTTGGGTAAAAATAGCCTTTTTTTCAAATATGCCGAAAACACTGTCTTCCGTCAACCGACCACAGTATCGCATAAATACACTACCTTTGCCACAGAACAACTTTCAATATTTATGATTGTAAGAGCCAAAAAGAACCTCGGACAACATTTTCTAAACGACCAAAATATCGCTGCTGATATTGTCGGTGCGTTACAGGCCCGTAGCGTAACAAAAGTGCTTGAAATTGGCCCGGGAATGGGCGTGCTGACCGGCTTCTTGCTCGCCAATCCTGGTTACGAAACTTCGGTTATTGAAATTGACCACGAATCGGTCGACTATCTGAAGATCCATTTTCAGGCGTTGCAAGGCCGAATTATTGAAGGTGATTTTCTGAAACTCGACCCCACACAATATTTCGATCATCAGCCTTTTGCCGTAATAGGCAACTTCCCCTATAATATCTCGTCGCAGATTCTTTTTAAAGTGCTGGCACACCGCGATCTGGTTCCCGAGGTTGTCGGGATGTTTCAGAAAGAGGTAGCCGAGCGTATTGCTTCAGGACCCGGATCGAAAGAATACGGTATACTGAGTGTCCTTTTGCAGGCATGGTACGATATTGAATATCTTTTTACCGTTCACGAACATGTTTTCACCCCTCCACCCAAAGTTAAATCGGGTGTGATACGGCTGACCCGTAACTCAAAAAACGAATTGGGATGCAACGAGAAACTGTTTGTTGAAATCGTTAAACAGACCTTTAACCAACGGCGAAAAATGTTACGCAATACCTTGCGCATGATTACCCCACGGTTCGACGAACTGCCACCTGAACTACTCACCCGTCGCCCCGAACAGCTCTCGGTCGGTGAGTTTGTTGAATTGACAAAAATGATAGAGAGAATTCAATAACGAGTAATAATCCCTTTTTCAAATGGTATTCATTGCCGTAACCGGATCGAGCGAGGCCGCTTTTTTGGCCGGAATGGTACCGGCAACCAACCCTATAATGGCACTCACAGCTAAACCCGTAATAATATTTCCTAACGATAAGTGCAGTTCAAAATCGAACGCACTTTTGGCTATCAGCGTTCCAAAATAAATTAAAACAAGTCCAAGGGCTCCTCCAATCAGCGAAAGCACGCTGGCTTCGAAAAGAAACTCTAGCAACACAAATTTACTTTTGGCACCAAGTGCTTTTTGGATACCAATAATTTTAGTGCGTTCACGAACCGAGACAAACATAATATTGGCAATTCCAAAACCGCCAACTAAGATTGAAAAGCCTCCGATAATCCATCCTGCGATATTAAAAACGGCAAAAAGGCTATCGAGTTGTCCGGAAATCAAACTCACTTCGTTCAACGCAAAATCATTTTCATCAGCCGGTTTAATTCGACGAATCGCCCGCATTACCCCCTCAAGTTCCTCTTTCAAACGCATGGCATTCACATCCGGCTTCCCTTTGATGATAATGCTTTGCCCCAAATCCATTTTAGGGTCAATCATTCGCGAGGCAAACTTGACTGGGACTAAAATCCGGTTATCCATACTGGTTCCAAACATATCTTCGCCCATTTTTTGAAACGAACCAATAATGTAAAGGGTAAAACCTTGCACTTTTATCGTTTGACCGGTAGCCGGTATATTCGGGAAAAGTTGAGTGGCAAGTGTCGAACCAATCATGGCAAAAGCCGAAGCGCCGTTAAGCTCATCGTCGGTAAACGGACGTCCTGCTTCCACTTTCAGGTCCCAGGCTTCCATCAATCCCGACGTACTGCCCAGTACGGTAACATCGTCAGCTTTATTGCTTCCCGATTGAATGGTGCGGTTAAAGCCAAAATTATAAATTACATACTGACTAAGCTGGCTGCGCCGCTGTATCTCTTCCGATTCGGTCAGTTTAGGGACAGGTCGGTTCAGGTATTTCCACCAGGGATATTCGCTTTCGCCGGGTGGCGGTGTCCAGGGCCATTTCTGTATATAAACCACATTGCCCCCCAGTTTATCCATACTGTTCCTTACCGTTCGCTCCATCGAATCGAAAATGGTGAAAATGGATATAATGGAAAAGATGCCAATGGTGATTCCCAATAACGACAAAAAAGTACGAAGCTGATTTACCACCAACGATTTGTAGGCAAACTTAAAACTCTCGGCCACTAACTTCAGAAACAGCATAAATCTCTTTTTTTTCGAAGGTTGTTCCTCTGTTGGCTACGGCTGTCACAAAATGCTCAGCACCGATAGCCAATTCCGCTGAATTATGGTTGAAAGGTAAGCTTTTTTTCCTTACCTAAATCATTAAAAACTTTTGTTAAATTGTCAAAAAGGCGCTTTAATTCTTTCCGATTACTTAAACCTTTTTACTACTTTTGCACGAAAATATTAAGGAATTTATAATGAGTGAATTAAAAAATATAAAATCTGCCCTAATCTCGGTTTATCATAAAGATGGATTAGAGGAGATCATCCAAAAGTTAAATCAATCAGGCGTTCATTTTTATTCGACAGGTGGCACAAAAGATTTTATTGAAGGATTGGGAATCGCTGTCACAGCGGTGGAAGAGATTACCGGCTATCCGTCAATTCTGGGAGGAAGGGTAAAAACACTACACCCCAAAGTTTTTGGTGGAATATTGGCCCGGCGTGAAAATGAGGGCGACCTGAAACAATTGGCCCAATACGAAATTCCCGAGATAGACCTGATAATTGTTGACCTTTACCCATTCGAAGCCACTGTTGCCTCCGGTGCAGCCCATGACGACATTATCGAAAAAATCGACATTGGCGGGATATCGCTCATCAGAGGGGCGGCCAAAAACTACAAAGATGTCGTTATCGTATCGAATCAGGGACAATACGCCCGTCTGCTCGGTTTGTTGAACGAACAAAACAATGCCACTTCGCTCGAAGATCGCCTCTGGTTTGCCCGCGAAGCTTTTGCCACTTCATCGCACTACGATTCGGCTATCTTTAACTATTTTGCGGGTGATGAACCGGCATCGTTTCGCCAAAGCCTCAATGGCTCCAAAACGCTCCGCTACGGCGAGAATCCGCATCAAAAAGGGACATTCTACGGCCAATTCGAAGCAATGTTCGACCAATTGCAGGGAAAAGAGATATCATACAACAACTTGCTCGATATCGATGCAGCCGTCAATCTTATCGACGAATTCAGCGACACCACTTTCGCCATTCTGAAACACAACAATGCCTGTGGCTGTGCATCGCGCGAAAACATGCTCGATGCATACAAATCGGCGCTGGCCGGTGATCCGGTATCGGCTTTCGGCGGTATATTTGTAACAAATAAAGTGGTCGACAAAGAAACGGCCGAAGAGGCTTCGAAAATTTTCTTCGAAGTATTTATTGCTCCCGGCTACGATGCCGAGGCTCTTGAAATCTTCAAAGCGAAGAAAAATCTTATTATTTTGGTAAGAAAAGCTATCGAACTTCCGACAAACCAGTATCGTACAGTGCTGAACGGTGTAATTGCCCAGGAACGCGACCTGAAAATTGAAACTGCCGGAGATCTGAAACCGGTTACAATCATTTCACCGGACAACAACCAATTATCAGATTTATTATTTGCAAACCGTTTGGTAAAACAATCCAAATCAAATACTATTGTACTGGCCAAAGACAAACAACTTTTAGCCAGCGGTGTCGGTCAAACATCGAGAGTCGATGCATTGCGTCAGGCTATCGAAAAAGCCAAATCTTTTGGGTTCGACCTGAAAGGTGCAGTAATGGCTTCCGATGCATTCTTTCCATTCCCCGATTGCGTGGAGATTGCCCATAACGAGGGTATCGATACGGTTATCCAACCGGGTGGTTCAATCCGTGACAAAGATTCTGTCGACTATTGCAATAACAACAATATGTCGATGGTGGTCACCGGTTTCAGACATTTTAAACATTAATTTTTTTTGATAATAACGAAAAAACTACAATAGCTCATGGGTTTATTTTCATTTCTTACTCAGGAAATAGCTATCGACCTTGGAACAGCCAATACCATTATTATACACAATGGCAAAGTGGTGGTTGACGAACCATCGGTTGTTACCATCGATATGAAGACTGAAAAACTGGTTGCCATTGGGGAAAAAGCCCGACAGATGCAGGGCAAAACCCACGCCAACCTGAAAACCATCCGTCCGCTCCGCGACGGGGTAATTGCCGACTTTAATGCAGCAGAACAGATGATTCGCGGGATGATCAAAATGATCAATCCCAAAAGCAAATTCTTCTCTCCAGCGCTGAAAATGGTGGTCTGTATCCCTTCCGGTTCGACCGAAGTTGAAATCAGGGCCGTACGCGACTCATCGGAACATGCCGGCGGACGCGACGTTTACATGATTTATGAACCGATGGCTGCGGCTATCGGTATCGGCCTTGATGTAGAAGCCCCTGAAGGCAATATGGTGGTTGACATCGGTGGTGGGACCACCGAAATTGCCGTAATTTCACTCGGCGGTATCGTAACCAATAAATCGATCCGTATTGCCGGCGACGATTTGACCAACGATATCATGGAATATATGCGCCACCAACACAATATCAAAATTGGGGAACGCACGGCCGAAGAGATTAAAATCAATGTAGGTGCAGCCATCTCTGAACTGGATGAGCCACCGGCAGACTATATCGTGCAAGGCCCGAACCAGATGACGGCGCTACCCATCGAAGTACCGGTATCGTATCAGGAAATTGCCCACTGTCTCGACAAATCGATATCTAAAATCGAAACTGCAATTTTGAGTGCCCTCGAACAGACACCACCCGAACTATATGCCGATATTGTCAATCGCGGTATCTGGCTGGCTGGCGGCGGTGCATTGCTGCGCGGATTGGACAAACGGTTATACGACAAAATCAACATTCCGTTTAAAATAGCCGATGACCCGCTTAGGGCAGTGGCTCGCGGTACCGGTGTCGCGCTCAAAAATGTCGATAAATTCTCTTTCCTGCTGCGCTGATAGCATTACTTTACAGTCGGCTGTTTTTGGTAAAATATGAGGAACTTAATCAGGATTTTGCTGAGGTATCATTATGTTTTTATCTTCCTGTTCTTGGAGATAATCTCGTTGACCATGATTATTAGCTACAATAATTATCAGCGGGCCAAATTTCTGACATCAAGCAATTTTCTTACCGGATCAATCTATGAAAGGTTTTCAACCTTTACCCAGTTTTTCGACTTGAAGGCTGCCAATAACGAATTGATACAGGAGAACCTCAGGCTGCGCACCACGTTGCAGTCTTATATTCAGCAACGCAATATGGCTGTTGGCAATCTTGAGGTGCCGCTCGACTTAACCCCGATAGACACGCTGAAAGGCGACTCGGCCAGAAAGGTTATTTACGCCTTCACGACCGGACGAATCGTCAACAACTCGGTCAATCAGCGGCACAATTTTATCACCATCAACAAAGGGCGCCGACAGGGTGTCAGGCCCGATATGGGCGTTATCTCGGCAGGGAAAGTGGTTGGTTTGGTTACCAACGTATCGGACAATTACAGTACGGCCATTTCGGTACTCAACTCCAAATGGAAACTGAGCGCAAAAATTAAGAGCAACGACTATTTTGGATCACTTTCATGGAATGGAAGAGATTACCGCACGGTTCAGCTCAACGAAATCCCCTACCATGTTATGGTGAACAAAGGCGATACCGTGGTTACCACCGGTTTCTCGTCCAGTTTTCCTGAAGGGATAATGATTGGCACCATAGCCGACTACTCGATTGGCAGCGGAAGCAATTTCTACAAGATTGAAGTAACGTTAGCCGCAGATTTCAGGAGCCTTGTGGAGGTAGCACTGGTAGAGAATAAACACAGATCGGAAATCAAACAACTTGAATCACTGAATAATACCAATGATAATTAATATCCTGAAATACGCATTGATTTTCGTTGTATCGGTGATGCTACAGGTGCTGGTTTTCAACAATATCCTGATAGCAAAAATGATTTCGCCATTCTTTTATATTCTCTTTATCCTGCTGTTGCCATTCGAAACGCCCCGTTCAGCCATGCTGGTCCTTGCGTTTGTTTTAGGCCTTTCTATCGATGCATTCAACAATACGCTTGGCGTACATGCCGCAGCCTCGGTGCTGGTTGCCTATCTCAGGCCGTCGCTCCTTTCGTTGATCTCATCGCGCGAAACCCTTGAATCGACAGTGGAACCAAGAGTGGCCAATATGAGCCTGCAATGGTTTACCGGATACACCGCCTTTATTGTGACCATCCATCATTTCACCCTTTTCCTGCTTGAAGCTTTCACCTTTTCAGGATTCTTTTTCACACTCCTGCGAGCCGGATTAAGTTCTGTTTTCACAATAATTTTGATAGTTTTGAGTCAGTTTCTGATGTTCAGAAAATAACCAACCAGTCAATCAATCTCAGGTGGATACTTTTACAAAGCGCAAATACTTACTGATAGGCATCTTTAGCGGAGTTGCCTTTATCATCATATTGCGCTTGTTCTTTATCCAGGTGTTAAGCCCTTCATACAAAATCTCGGCTGCAAGTAACGTATTGCGCCGTGTGGTCAATTATCCGGCCCGAGGGTTGATATACGACCGTAACGAAAAACTGCTCGTCTACAATCAGGCAGCCTACGACGTACAGGTTATTCCCCGTGAACTAAAAGCTTTCGACACGCTTGCCTTTTGCCGCATTGTGGGGGTCGAAAAAGAAGAATTGGTAACCGAACTGAAGAAAGCCAAAAGTTATTCGCGGTACAAGCCATCGGCCGTTATCAAACAACTCTCATCGCAACGCTATGCCATATTGCAGGAGCAATTGTTCAAATATCCGGGATTTTATATTCAGGCCCGAACGCTGCGACAATATCCCGACCTGATTGCAGCCCATATTTTAGGTTATGTGGGGGAAGTTGACCAGCGGCAAATCGACCAAAACCCTTACTACGAGAGTGGCGACTACATTGGCAAAATTGGTCTCGAACAGGCTTACGAGGAAGAACTTCGGGGTACCAAAGGGATCAATTATATGATGGTCGATGTCCATAACCGCGTAAAAGGATCGTTCGAAAACGGGAAGCTCGACACGGCAGCAATGATTGGGAAAAACCTTGTATCAACACTCGACGCCGATATCCAACGCTATGCCGAAATGTTGCTTGTGGGCAAAGTGGGCAGCGTGGTAGCCATCGAACCTTCGACCGGCGAAATATTGGTATTGGCCAGTTCCCCATCCTTCGACCCCGGAATGTTTATTGGCCGCGAAAGGACCAAAAACTACCGTAACCTGCTTAACGATCCGCTGAAACCAATGCTCAACCGGGCTATCTCCTCTTCCTACCCGCCCGGATCAACGTTTAAACTGGCCAATGCCATTATCGGCCTCGAAGAGGGGGTAATTGGCGACGATGTAAGATATTCATGCCACGGACCAGGTTCAACGCCCATCAAATGTACCCACAATCACGAAACGCCGCTTGGGCTTACCGCCGCTATCCGCGAATCGTGCAACTCCTATTTCTTTCAGGCTTTCAGGGCAACCATCAACAAATATCATAATGCCGAAGAGGGTTTCGAAGCCTGGCGCAACCACCTGCTCGATTTAGGCTTTGGCCAGAAAATAGGAGCCGACCTGCCGGCCGAATCGGCTGGTAATATCCCAAAAACCTCGTACTACGACCGTTTCTTTGGAAAGAACAGGTGGAATGTGATGACTATCCGCTCATTATCTATCGGACAGGGCGAGCTGCTGCTCACTCCGCTCCAAATGGCTAACATGGTGGCAACCATTGCCAACCGTGGGTATTATGTTTCACCACATATTGTGAAGAAGATTCAAAACTACGACCGCTCGGAAACAACGCTCCAGTTCGAAAAGCATGTCACACAGGTGCGGCCCGAACTGGCTGAGATTGTCGTTAACGGGATGGAAAAAGTGGTCGAATCGGGAACCGCACGTACCGCTGCCAGACTCGACAGTGTGATTGTATGCGGGAAAACAGGGACCATACAAAACCCGCACGGTGAAGCCCACTCGGCATTTGTAGCCTTTGCCCCTAAATACAATCCCCAAATTGCCATTGCTGTTTATGTCGAAAATGGCGTTTGGGGGGCCCGGTATGCGGCTCCGATTGCCAGTTTGATTATCGAAAAATATCTGTGCGACTCGATTGCGCCACGGCGAAAATACCTTGAGCAAAATATGCTCACTTCAAATATTATTGGTGACCAATTACTTAGCGGAGGCGATTGAAAAACAGGGACAACATATGGCTTAATCTCGACTGGATAACGGTATTTATCTATCTGGCTCTGGTATTGCTGGGGTGGATTAACATTTACGCAGCGGTCTACGACGAAGAACATCAGAACATTCTCGATATCAGTCAGCGATACGGAAAGCAATTGATCTGGATTGTGGCGGGTATTTTTATTGCTATCATGGTATTACTTATCGACAGTAAATTTTATGCTGCATTTGCCTATCATTTCTACGGCCTAATTTTGCTCCTGCTTGTTGGTGTTCTCTTTTTCGGGAAAGAGGTAAATGGTGCCCGTTCGTGGTTCGAAATTGGGGGCGTTGGCCTCCAGCCTGCCGAGTTGGGGAAATTTGCCACCAATCTGGCCATTGCCAAATATATCAGCCAGTTCAATTTTAAGATGGAACAGGTCAAATCGTATCTTGTTTTAGGCGCTCTGATTGCCGTTCCGGCCCTGGTTATCATTATGCAAAACGATACCGGCTCGGCGTTGGTTTATGCGGTCTTTATTTTGGTTTTCTATCGCGAAGGGTTAAATGGTATGGTGCTCTTCTGGGGGTTTGCTGCCGCCGTCCTTTTTGTACTCGCTCTGGTGCTTAATCCATTCATGTTATTGCTATTTCTGGTGGTGATATCGATAATTGCCTTTGGTGTAGTGCGTCAAAGCATCAAGGAAGTTATCCGGGGGCTTATTATCGTCGGAATACTTTTCGGATTGGCTATCGGGGCCAACCTCATTTTTCACCTTGGAGGCTCCAATTTCCACATGCTGTTGGTTGCGACCATCATATCTATCGTGACAATGATTATTTACGGTTTGAAAAACCATATCCGACAGGTTATTTTCGTATTGCTCTTCTTCTTTTTCTCGGTTGGAATTACCATGTCGGTCAATTATTTCTACCAAAATACGCTGGCAGAACATCAACGTGCCCGAATTGACGAACTGCTTGGCATCAGTTCCGATCCGCTTGGGGCAGGTTATAATGTGAACCAGTCAAAGATTGCCATCGGCTCGGGCGGGCTGTTGGGCAAAGGTTTCCTGAAAGGAACACAAACCAAATATAATTTTGTGCCCGAACAAAGTACCGACTTTATCTTCTGTACCGTAGGCGAAGAGTGGGGTTTTGTTGGCTCAACCGTTATCATTGGGCTCTTCGTTTTTCTCTTCATCCGAATCATTAACCTTGCCGAAAGGCAGCGTTCACGCTTTAGTCGGGTATATGGTTATGGTGTGGCAGGCATTCTCTTCTTTCACTTCGCGGTCAATATATCGATGACCATCGGACTGGCTCCCGTAATTGGTATCCCGTTGCCTTTCTTTAGCTATGGTGGTTCCTCGCTGTGGGCTTTCACCATTTTGCTTTTCATTTTCCTGAGGCTCGATGCCAGCCGAGGCGAAAACCTGCGATAATCCAACGGCTATCCAGGCAATTCGCTTGCTCTATCCGGATACGCCGTTAATGCGCCCAATGATTCAGCCCCGGACGGGCGATGGGATAACCACCTTCATTTTCGACATAGGTGATTAATTCAGGAAAGAAGGCAGAGAAAATAGCGGCAAATAGCTGGTATTCTTTCCGAAGCAAGGCCAGGGCATATTCACTCTCTTCGGGCAACGATGTGCGGTTGCCCATTATCCTCAGCGACTGTTCAATCCCACTTAAATCGGCATACGAAGTGAGCCGCTTGTGCTGAATCATAAACGGGATGAAGAGCTTGACGCGCGTGGGCAGAACCATAAAATTTTGCAGCAACAACGCATAAAAGTTCTTCGAATACTGTTTCAGCGGAACAGCGCTGTAGTGGCTCCATGCCGAAGCCAGAAAGTGGTCAAAAAAAATGTCGGTCACTACGCCGGCGTATTTCCCGTATCCTGGCCGGAGCAACCGGTTACACTCCTTCACCAACGGATGGTGGTCGGTAAAATGGTCAATCAGGCGATGCAACAGAATGCCTTGCTGAATATCTTCGCGGTAACCGAGAAACTGCTTTCCCTTCACATAGTCGCCGATAAAATTGCCAATTTTGATTCCATCCGAATCGCCCGAAAGATAGATATGCGCCAAATAATTCATGGTTTCAAAAATAGATGAATTGAAAACAGCCTCAAATTGTTTACGCAAGTAATGGTGATAAGTCAGCAAAAATGAAAAAATAAATTTGTAAATTTTCGCTGATAACCAACTAAATTCTGCAAGTCATGGAACCGAGAAAAGTAATCATCATTGGTGCCGCAGGGCGCGATTTTCACAATTTCAATATGCTTTTCCGCCATAACCGGGCATACAAAGTTGTGGCATTTACCGCCTACCAGATTCCCGATATCGATGGACGAAAATATCCGGCATCGCTGGCCGGCCCCGATTTGTACCCTGACGGGATTCCCATTGTTTCGCAAAATGGACTGGCCCAACTGATAAAAACAACCCTTGCCGGCGAATGTATCTTTTCGTACAGCGACATCTCCTACCAAAAACTGATGAATATTGGCGCCGAGGTAAACAGTGCCGGGGCTGCATTTACACTTCCTTCGCCAGCCGAAACCATGTTGAAAAGCACCAAACCCATTATATCGGTCTGTGCTGTCAGAACCGGGGCCGGTAAAAGCCAGACCTCACGAAAAGTGATTGAACTGTTGCTAAAGCAGGGGTTAAAAGTAATCGCCGTACGCCACCCGATGCCTTACGGCGATCTGGCACTGCAAAAAGTACAGCGGTTTGCCACCATCGATGATTTGTCCAGACACCAATGCACCATCGAAGAGATGGAGGAATATGAACCCCATATCGTAAGGGGAAATGTGATTTATGCCGGAGTCGATTATCAAGCCATCCTGCGGGCTGCTGAAAACGACCCTGATGGTTGCGATGTCATTGTCTGGGATGGCGGCAACAACGACTTTCCCTTCTTTAGACCCGACCTTGCCATAGCCGTTGCCGACCCCATGCGACCCAATGCCGAAATCAGTTACTATCCGGGCGAAGTCAATATCCGAATGGCCGATGTGGTTATCATCAATAAAATCGACAGTGCCCTTCCCTCCGATATCGAAACCGTCAGAAAGAACATCAGCAGGCTAAATCCCGAAGCCATTTTAATTGAGGCCGCCTCGCCGGTTGCGGTTACCCAACCCACCTTAATCCGCGGGAAAAGGGTATTGGTTGTCGAAGACGGGCCAACCCTCACCCACGGTGAAATGAAAATCGGGGCAGGGACCATAGCCGCACAAAAATTCGGAGCAAAAGAAATTGTCGACCCCAGGCCATGGCTCACCGGCAAACTGGCTGAAACATTCAAAATCTATCCCGAAATAGGGACCATTCTCCCGGCTATGGGTTACGGGAAACAGCAGATCAACGATCTGGAAGCCACCATCAACCAGAGCGACTGCGATACGGTAATTATAGGAACCCCTATCGATTTGGGGCGAATTATCAATATCAATAAACCATCAACACGGGTATCGTATGATTTGGAAGAGATAGGGGCACCCAAACTCGATTCGGTTATTGCTGATTTTTGCCGGAAAATGAAGCTGTAAGCTTCGCAACTAAAGCCTGATAAACACATCGCAAAATGATGCGCTACTCCGTTACTTTCCGGTGTGTTTTCCTTTTTGCCCCTCACCCCATAACTGCTGACCAAAAGCCATGATCATTACCCCGGCCGTGGCAATTATCCCGCCAACAATCTGATAACCAAAAGGCAATGTACCAAAACAGATATAGGCAAAAGGAATAATAATCAATCCTTTTAGCGACTGAATGATGGTTCCCCGCGAAGCCTCTATATATTGATAGGCCTTATATGCCAGCAAAATAGCCAGTACCGGGTCGAGAATTGCCGCTGCTGAGATATTCATCAAGGCTCTCCCCGATAATGTCAAAGCCTCACCGGTAGAAAAGAACCAGACAGACGAAAAGAGTAACAGCCAAAAGGTACGATTGAGCGAAAGTGTCGCGGGCGGTATTCGATCCACTTTTGCCCTTACAATCACTGTGGCAGTAGCTGCCCCCAAACAATTGAGCACAACCAGCCCGGCGCCCGGAATAAAAAAGCTGCTGAGCGACAAATTGCCCGAATAACCGGTAACGACAGCACCAGCAAAAACCAGCAAAACCCCGCCGCTCTCAATCAAGGTGAAACGTTCTTTCAGGAAAAGAAAGCCAAGAATAGTGGTAAAAAGCGGAAAAAGGTTACCGAGAAATCCGGTCACAGAGGGCTCGGTGATAGCGTTTACCGAAGCATAAAAGGTCGATACTGTAAACGATTCGAGCAAGCCGAGCAGCGGAAAAACCCACCAGATGCCCCTTACCGAACGATAATCGGGACGATTCTTTCCCGAAATAAAAAACAACACCAGATTGACCCCAAAACCTACACTAAAAGCAACAAAGAGAAAAAGCGGAAGGCTCACCTCGTTCAATGCTGCTTTACTGAAAACGTAAACATTGCTAAAGGCGAGTGTCGACAATATGGTAAGCCAGTACCCTTTTAGAATGGAAGATTTCATAGCGGACTAAAATAGACAAAATATCGGACTGGAATCAAGCAAGGGGCAATTGGGCCAATTTTATTCCCGATTGACAGAAAAATCGTTTCAAAATAAATCAAAACAGGCTTATCGGCTTCTTTAAAACTAATAATCAACATATTAAAAACAAAACAGAGAGATAAACCGCATCGTTTGGGCAAGATTTCCCCTTGTCGGACAACATTTTTTTCAGCCGTCAATATTATTTTTTTCCATTTCACTAAAAAAAGATGAAAAAAAATGGTAACAAATTCATACACATTCCTATTAATAGATAGGAATATGAAATAAGAAGACTGAGGTTTTTCTTATGATTAAAAGTTCATTGAAAATTATAGGCTGATACATCTTCCTTTTTTTGGGGAAGCTGGGATAAAGGTTATTCAAATTTGTTTCAAATCGTTGAAGCAGCGTGTTTTTTTGATCGGGATTCCCTATATTTGTAATAACAGCTATGAATATGGGACATCATTACTCTGACAATGAAATTGTCGATAAGATAAAAAGCGGCGACAGCAATGCTTTTAAATATTTGGTTGACGAAATGTTACCTGCTATCACTTATTATACTATCCGTAATGGCGGTAACGAAGAGGATGCCAAAGATCTGTTTCAGGACGCGCTTTTTATTTTAATTGAAAAGATACGCACAACGAACTTCGTATTGGGCAGCTCTTTGTCGACCTACCTCTATGCCATTTGCAAGAATATATGGACCATGACAATGGAAAAACGCAGGGCCGCGCAAAACTATCAGAAACATATCCAGGACAACCTTACCGATAACGAAACACCGGAACAATTCGATAGTGAATTTTACGAAAAAATCTTTATGAAGAGCTTTCAGGGAATGGAGGAACAGTGTCAGACTATTTTAAGAATGTACTGGACAGAAATTCCACCCGAGAAAATAGCATCGGCAATGGAATTTAGCTATGGCTATCTGCGCAAGCGCAAAAGCGAGTGCATGAAAGAGCTGAAAAGAAGGATAATGGTACATCCCGACTTCAAGGAACTTGAAGTCAATCTGAATATCAGGTAACCTTTAAACAAAACTGGAAATGACCAATTATACCAATGTCATCATCAAATATTTGTTGGGCGAACTTACCCCTGCCGAAAAAGAACATTTCGAAATGGAGTTGAAGTTCAACAAACAGTTGCAAGTCGAATACAATTTGCAGCTTAAAATGGATCGTTACATGCGTGCCCGTCTTAAATTTGAAGATGCCGAAAACGATCCCCTCCTCGAACTCGCCGAAGCACAGTCGAAAAACGACATCAACTATTTTCTCGATAAGCTGAACGAGAGAGGGAGCAACCGGAACAAAATGACAATTGAAGAGATGCTCAGTTCGAAACTCGAAGAAGCAGAGATTGAGCTTGCCATCAGTGGCGTGAACAACGAAATCGATAAATGGACCACCGACTGGAGCACCCAGCGCAGAAAACGGCAGCAAACCGTCGACGCCTATCAGGTGGTAAGCTATGTTCAGTCGTTCAAACCCGTGCAATACAATGCCCCATCGGCATGGCATTCACGCAGAAAAACAACATGGGTTATCGGATTAGGTTCTACATTGTTGCTGCTGCTGGCCCTGCTGCTTGGAACATTCAACCCCCACTACTCCGACAGCGAACTCTATGCCATGAGCTACGAGCCACTGAGCAATGTATCGTTTGTACAACGGAGTGCTGCAACTGCTGCTCCCAAAACGATAAAAGAGGGGATTGAAAGCTATCAGGCCGGCAATTATCAGGCCGCCGCCGAAGCATTTGGCAAAACACTCCACGAAAATAGCGAACACCCCGAGCTAATGCTTTTCGCAGCCCTTACCAAAATGGCCAACAGCGATTACAATGGCGCTATAGAGCAGTTTAACCTCCTGCTAAACACTTCCGAACAATACAATCTCGAAGCCAAATGGTACCTCGGGCTATGCTATCTCAAAACCGGCGACCATCTGAAAACCAAAATCCTGATGGAAGATTTAATTGCCCAGAAAGTTTATGTGAAGAAGGCTCACACCATCCTGCGGAACCTATAACGTAGAAAAGCCCATCCCAGAATTAGGCCTACCAGCAACGCACCGGCAACGAGCCACGTAACCGGGCGCTTGTAATAGGGAACAACCAAGGCCAAACGGTCGCCTATCAGTTGATAAGATGCCCAGTAATAGGGATGACAAAATGATGGGGTACTATTGTCGAGATAATAGAGTTTGGCTTTTTTTAAGGCCATATCTTTTCTTTCGCCCTCCGACAGTTCACGGTAAAATTGCGACATAATCTTCAACGAAGCAGCGTCGTCGACCGGCCAAAGGGTCTGAACGGCCGATAATGCCCCTGCCTGAAGAAAACTCCTTGCCAAACTGATAACCCCCTCACCTTTAAACAATTCCCCGGCTCCTGTATCACAAGCGCTCAACACAACCAATGGAGACCGGATATCCATTCGGCTGATTTCGTAATGATAGAGTTTGGCTCCATCGGTCAGCCCCTCTTCTGTCGAAAAAACCAAATCAGAGAGTGACGAATCAATCGTATCGAGTTCGGTATGCATGGCCAGATGAAGAAGTTTAGGCTTGCGGCTCTCCAAGAAAAAATTCATTCTTGTGGCTTTGTTGCCGATGTAAGCCATCCCGTCGAACCAGTT
>CAYOJD010000005.1:38974-59344 GCA_964404205.1 uncultured Prolixibacteraceae bacterium | reverse complement strand
ACCGATGACCTTTTGACTGCCAGTCAAACGCTCTAGCCAACTGAGCTAATCCCCCGATTGCGGCGGCAAATATATTAAAATATTTTGATCCAAACGACCGACAGTAAAATTTACAGGAAACAATTTTACGAAAAAAGATGTCAGAACGGAACTAAGATTTATATTTGGTCCATCTAAATACCATGAAGTAGATTCTGGATAAGTTAAAAAACAATTCAACACCATGAAAAGCAGAAGAGAATTCTTAAAACTTACCGCTGCAGGCTCACTGAGCATGATGATGTTCGGGCCTCTGGCCGCCAAAGCCAATGCCGCAGCCGACAAAAAAAGTTTCGGCGTAGGCTTGCAACTCTACACCATTCGCGATGCGATGAGCGCTGATGTTCCGGGAACCTTGAAAAAAGTGTCGGATATTGGTTATAAAAACCTCGAATTAGCCGGTTATTCCGGAGGCAAATTCTACGGTTACAAACCATCAGAATTCAAGAAGATGGTCGACGATTTGGGAATGACAACATTGAGCAGCCACACACAAGTTGAAGCTGCCGGTATCACCGTCGAGAATGCCAAGATTATGGCTGATGCCCATGCCGAACTTGGCGTAAAATATTGCATACAACCTTGGGTTGAAGAGGTTGACCGTAAAATTGAGAAATACAAAAAGATGGTTGGCGACTGGAACGAAGTAGGCCGCATCATGAAGAAAGTAGGCATCCAGTTTGGCTATCACAACCATAACTTTGAGTTTGCCAACATTAACGGTATCGTTCCTTATTACGATATTTTTATGCGCGAAATGGATCCGGATTTAATTACCATGGAAATTGACCTTTTCTGGGTGTCGAAAGCAGGTCAGGATCCGGTTGAGATGTTCAAAAAATACCCCGGCAGGTTCCAGTTGTTCCACATGAAAGATATGCGCACCAAACAGGCTCCCTTCTTCGATGTGAACAAAGACGATGTTTGCAGTGTAGGCGAAGGGGTTATCGATTTCAAAACCATTTTGGCATCGAAGAAATTGGCTGGCATGAAATATATGTTTGTCGAAGACGACAATCAAGGCAATGGCAAACCATTCGAAGGCATTGAAACCAGTATCAATAACCTTGTTACAAAAGTACTGAAATAGCCCAGCATGTGAGTGGCCGTGCTCCGGGCTGTCTGATAATCAACACCCGAAAGAATGGGACTACAGAACAATACGCTTGAATGATGAAATGATGACCAGTGAATTCAATGTTACATTTATTTACTGATGTTGAACGTGTTAAATCATTCAGGAAATTTAGTAGCCCGAAACTTTTTTTTTTGGATTATTTTATATCTTTATTGCCGCTAAAGAGAGCACAAAACAACTCAGAAAATAACTAATATTTATGGAACTCAAGAAAACACCCAAGGCAGATCTTGAAAACAAAAGGGGGTTATTCCTCCAGATTGGGCTTTTTGTTTCTCTTGGAATTATCCTGTTGGCATTCAACTGGAATGACAAAGTAAAACAGGTTGATTCTCTTGGAGAAATGCAGGCTCAAGCGGTGGAAGAGGAGATTGTTCCGATTACCCGTCAGGACGAAGTAAAACCTCCGCCGCCACCTCCGCCGCCGCAAACTGTGGAAATTTTGAACATTGTTGACAACAAAGCTGAGATTAACGACGACCTCGAAATTCTCGATTCAGAAGCTTCGAAAGATACAAAGGTTGAAGTAACGCAGATTGTTCAGGCAGTTGAGAAAGAAAAAGAAGAAGAACAAATCTTCGTTGTGGTAGAAGAAATGCCGGAATTTCCGGGAGGTGAGTTAGCGCTGCGTAAATATATTGCTCAGGCGATTAAGTACCCCACTATCGCACAGGAAAACGGAATCCAGGGTAAAGTATTTGTAAACTTCGTTGTAGACCGCGATGGTTCTGTATCGAATGCAAAGATTGCCCGTGGTGTTGACCCGTCACTCGACAAAGAAGCGTTGCGTGTGGTAAACGGCCTTCCAAAATGGAAACCGGGCAAACAGCGTGGTAAACCGGTTCGCGTATCCTATACCGTTCCGATTAGCTTCCAGTTGCAGTAACAGATTTGTCTGAAAATATTGATATCCCGATTGCCCGGTGCAGTCGGGATATTTTTTTGCTTTTTAGTACTTTTGCAGCATGACAAAACTTTTTGAAACATCAACGGGCAAAGAAAAAGCCATATTGGTTGGGTTAATTACCGGTCAGCAAGATGAACGGCAGGTTGCCGAATACCTCGATGAACTGGAATTTCTGGCCGATACCGCCGGTGCCGAAGTGTACGAACGCTTCACCCAGAAACTCGACAACCCGCATCCGGCAACTTTCGTTGGCTCAGGCAAGCTGGCCGAGATTCGCGACTTTGCCGAAGTTCACGAAATCGACTCGGTGATATTCGACGATGAGCTTTCGGCGACCCAAATCAGAAATATTGAGAAAGTACTTCAATGTAAAATCCTCGACAGGACCAACCTGATTCTCGACATCTTCGCCAAAAGGGCCCAAACCGCCCATGCCAAAACGCAGGTAGAGTTAGCCCAATATCAATACCTCTTGCCACGGCTTACCCGAATGTGGACCCACCTCGAAAGACAAAAAGGGGGAATCGGGATGCGTGGCCCGGGCGAAACGCAAATTGAAACCGACCGAAGGATTATCCTGGATAAAATCAGCAAGCTTAAAGAACAGTTGGTGAGAATCGACAAACAGATGATGGTCCAACGCCAAAACCGGGGCAAAATGGTGAGAGTTGCGCTGGTAGGCTACACCAACGTAGGCAAATCGACGATTATGAACATGATAAGCAAATCGGAAGTTTTTGCTGAAAACAAGCTTTTTGCTACTCTCGATACCACTGTCAGAAAAGTGGTAGTTGGCAATTTGCCTTTTTTGCTGACCGATACGGTAGGTTTTATCCGTAAGCTCCCGCATCATCTGGTCGAGTCGTTTAAATCGACACTCGATGAAACCCGCGAAGCCGATCTGTTGATTCACGTGGCCGACATCTCGCATTCCGGATTCGAAGAACAGGTCGACATTGTCAATGAAACATTGGCTGAAATTGGCGCTTCAGACAAACCGATGATTTATCTTTTCAATAAAATCGATGCCTATTCATATGTCGAAAAAGAGGAAGATGACCTTTCTCCGGCGACACGCGAAAATATGACACTCGAAGACTGGAAAAAGTCGTGGCTTGGCAAGTATCAAAACAACATCTCGTTATTTATTTCGGCCAAAAAGAAAATAAACATTGCACCTTTCAAACGGACACTTTACGAAGAGGTAAAAAAAATACACATCACCCGTTTCCCCTTTAACGATTTCCTTTTCCCGGCTTTCGACGAAGAGGAATAAGACATAAAAAGCTGCCCGAAAGCAGCTTTTTTTATATCTCAATTTTTGATAGACGTATTATTTCACGACACCCTCTTTAACCAGATATTCGGCAATCTGAACGGCATTGAGTGCTGCCCCTTTCTTAATCTGATCGGAAACGGTCCAGAAAGCCAGTCCGTTCGGGTTCGAGATATCTTTACGGATTCGGCCAACAAAAACCTCGTCGCGTCCGGCCAGATGCAAAGGCATCGGATATTTTTTTTCTGATGGCTTATCGATTACAATAACACCCTCTGCATTTTCAAATGCGTCACGGGCAGCTTCGAGCGAAATCTCGTTTTCAGTCTCGACCCAGATGGCTTCAGAATGGGCACGCAATACCGGCACACGCACAGCCGTTGCACTGACCATCACGTCGGAATGCATGATCTTTCGTGTTTCGTGAAACATTTTCATCTCCTCTTTGGTGTAGTCGTTATCGAGGAAAACATCAATATGCGGAATAAGATTTTGAACCAACTGATAGGCAAATTTGCTTACCGTCGGTTCTTCGCCGGCAGCCACCTGTTTGGTTTGGGCCTGCAATTCGTCCATTCCCGACGCACCGGCACCGCTGGCACTCTGGTAAGTGGCAATATGAACCCTTTTAATATGAGAGATTTTTTCGATTGGCTTCAGCGCTACAACCATTTGAATGGTTGTACAGTTGGGGTTCGCAATAATACGTCGGGGCATATTTTTGGCATCTTCAGCATTCACTTCAGGGACGACGAGCGGAATGTCGTTCTCCATACGGAATGCACTGGAATTGTCAATCATAACCGTACCATGTTTGGTAATCGTTTCGGCATATTCCTTCGAAATACCCGCACCGGCTGAAACCAAAGCAATATCAATGCCTTTAAAGTCGTCGTTATGTTTAAGCTCTTTCACTTCAATCTGTTTACCTTTAAACTGATAAACATTTCCGGCACTTCTGGCCGAACCAAAAAGAATAAGTTCATCCATTGGGAAGTTGCGTTCTTCGAGAACGCGCAAGAACTCCTGACCTACGGCACCACTGGCACCTACAACTGCAACTTTCATGAATTGATTGATTTAATATTAAACAACTTAACATGTAACTTTCGGTGTAAGGCTGATCTCGTTTGTTTATACAGATAAGGCCCAGACTTTTATTTGACCTCAAAATTGATTAACTTTAATGACAAACGCCCAAAAAACTAACAACCGTAAGCTATCATGGGCAAAAATAAAGCTTTTTCTTATTATTTTCAAAAATATGCGGGGGATTATTTACATTTTTATTTTTTGTCTGGCCGTTACGGTTTCAATTGAAAGCACGGGCCAATCATTGCTATTCTCCAACTTTGAACCTCGCGACACCACCCGGTGGGAAGATAGTGAGGAATGGAGATGCGATCCGCTTTCCCCAATATCAGGTCAATACTCTTTTAGACACAACCGGTTTGCCACCGGTGGCAAAACCTTTTTTTGGAAAAGTGTAGGGGCTAACCAACTTGAAGAGGGAACCTATCGGTGGGATATTACTGTAAGAAGCGGCGATTGGCAGCTTGCCGACTCCGAAAATTGGTTCCTGGCACTGGCCATCGATCAAAAAGAGATTGACAATGCCAACGGGTATATTGTTGGCGTAAACCTGATACAACCAGACAATACATTGAAAATATGCCGACTAAACAACGGAAAAATTTCGCAGTTGATTTTAAATACCGGAATTGTGTGGAAAGCTCAGCAAACAAATCGACTTATTGTAAACTTTGAATCGGGGAATTGGAAACTGACCGTTACAGACCGGAATGAGCCAACAATGGTTCACGAGTTTCAGGCTGAAAATGGCGGCATAATATTTCCGTTTAGCTATACCGGCTTCCATTTTCGATACTCGTCAGCGCATGGCGGGCAACTTTGGCTTGACGATCTCTCGATGTCGTTCGAACGAAAGCCACCATCAATTGATAAAATGATTGTACTCGCAGCAAATCATCTGAAGATTGTGTTCAATGGCAACATTGGTCCCGAAAATCTGCAGAACGGCGACCGCTATCAAATCACAACCTTGTCGGGAAGTAATTGTAAGCTTGAATCGGTAACAAAAGCCGCAGAGGACTCGACAATTGTTTATCTTATCTTTCAGCCCGGCGGCGACACCGAATTTATTCTAACCACCAATCGCCTGACAGACAAATACAATCAACCACTGAGTAATCCAATTATCATATTCAGCAATATTGTCCTTCCCCTTTCCGGGAAACTGGTTATCAACGAAATAATGGCCGACCCGACACCAATTGTCGGGCTGCCCGATGCGGAATATATCGAACTATACAATCATTTACCCCGGTCGGTTAACTTACGAGATTGGAAGTTGTCTGTAAACCAGAAAACGGTTGAACTACCCGACACTACAATAGTGGCAGATGGTTATTTTTTACTGACCGGAACGACAATCCACAACGACAGAGCAGAAATATCACTCATCGACCCATCGGAGAATCTGTCCGATCGGTTTATCTACCTTCGTTCGATGCACCGGAGCACTGCACGTGAAGGTGGCTTTTCGCTGGAACGGATAGATCCGGACCGTTTTTGCAACCAATATCAAAACTGGGAAACAAGCGTAGCTACAGCGGGCGGAACACCTGGAAAAATCAATTCGGTTTACGCCAGAAATCAAGATAACGAGCCGCCCTATGTGATTTCGTCAAAAATGAAAGACCCGCGCACACTGGCAATCCGGTTAAGCGAAAAACCAGATACAACTTTCCCATTATCAGACTGTATTGATGTTCCTGCAGCAATAAATTACATCGACCAAATCGAGTTCAGCGACAACGATATGACGCTGAACATTCAGTTTGGCAATAGTGTTATTGGCAATGGGGGCAGATATCAAATCAAATTGGTGAAACTAACAGACGAATGTGGAAATATAATGGCCGCCCAAACCATTGATTTTGGATATTTTTTACCTGAAAATGGCGATATTGTTATCAATGAAGTACTTTTCCATCCGTTATCAGGTGGAGCAGAATTTATTGAACTTTACAACAATAGCCTCAATACAATCGATTTGTCTGATCTCTTTTGGGGCATTCGCGAAAGTTCAGGTAAACTTACCCTAAAACCAATATTCGATCAATATTTTGAATTAAAACCTGGCGAATATGTGGCACTGACATCAGACAGGGAAAAGGTCGCTCTTTTTTATCGCACTAAATGTCCTGATTGTCTGGCAGAAACTGCCAGTATGCCCGGATTGAACAACGAGTCAGGCACAATTCTTTTGCTCAACAGCAACAACGAAATTATCGATCAATTCAACTACAACAACAGTTATCACGACCATTGGATAACCCATCCAGAAGGAATCTCGCTTGAAAGGATTCTATTTGACAGCCCAACTGAAGAGCCGGCCAACTGGCATTCGGCCGCCAAAAGCAGCGGTGGAGCAACTCCCGGGTTTCAAAACTCAATCGTTGTAAAAGAAGATAACGGAACAGGCCTCGTCTCTGTCGCACCTGCAATATTTTCGCCAAACGACGACGGGTATAACGATTTTTTGGAGATACTTCTCAATCCCAATGCCACAGATTGGCTAACCAATATCCGCGTATACAATGCTTCCGGAATTGAAATCAGAAGATTGGCCAATAATCTTTCCATCGGGCCAAACGATAGAATTATTTGGGACGGGAAAGACGATAACCATAACAAATCGTCCGTCGGGATTTATATTCTCCACATCGAGATGTTTCAACAAGAGGGGCATTCAAAAAGCTACAAAATTTCGTGCGCGATAACTGACAAATTGGAATAATATCAATTTAAAATAGTTCTAAATTAACCATTTAACAACTTATTAACAGCGCAACGATGTATTATTTATCGGTTTTTAATCCTTGATTTGATAGTTTTGCATCTCATCCGATTATCAACATCCAAAATAGACAACATGAAACGCAGGAATTTTCTCAAATCAAGTGTAGGGGCAGGAATCGCAACTGGTGCCGCTATCACATTCGGAGGGGTCGATAACCTAATGGCCGGCAATAACGCTGCAGCCCCTTACGATCTGATTGCCGTAAAAGGTGGCGAACCCGATGTGATGTTCGACAAAGGAATTGAAGCCCTTGGCGGAATGAAACAATTTGTAAAAGCAGGCCAGCGTGTTTTGATAAAACCCAATATTGGATGGGACAGAACACCGGACCGTGCCGCAAATACCAATCCGAAACTGGTGAAAAGAATCGTCGAACATTGCGTGAAAGCTGGGGCCAAAGAGGTACTCGTATTCGACCACACCTGCCACGAGTGGACAAAATGTTACAAAAACTCGGGCATTGAACAGGCGGTAAAAGAAGCTGGTGGTAAAGTCGTTCCGGCCGACAGCGAAAAATATTACAAAACAGTTAGTAATCCCAATGGCTCGAGACTGAAAGAGATGATGGTCCATGAGTTGCTGCTGAACACCGATGTCTTTATCAATGTGCCAATTCTGAAACACCATAGCTCTTCGAAAGTTTCGGTAGCGATGAAAAACCTGATGGGTTGTGTTTGGGATCGGGGTTACTGGCATAAAAATGATCTACATCAATGTATTGCCGATTTTTTGCAATACCGCAAGCCCGATTTAAATATTATTGATGCGTACTATGTGATGAAACAGAACGGCCCGATGGGCGTATCGCTCGACGACGTTTTGACCATGAAAAGCCTTATTATTTCGAAAGATATTGTTGCCGCCGATGCTGCTGCAGTCAAATTTCTGAACCAGGAACCAACAGCCATCAATCATATCAAGATTGCCGCAGCAGCAGGAATGGGACAAATGGATCTTAGCAAACTGAACATCAACCGGCTAATGGTTTAATCGCATGAATTTTAAAATATTGAAAAGGGCTCGGGTTTCCGTAGCCCTTCTGTTTCTTTCCCTGATAGCGGTGGTTTTTCTCGACTTTCGCGACAGCTTTGGTGCAGCGTTTTACGACTGGGCTGTTTCGTTGCAATTTGTACCTTCATTATTGAAAACCATCTCTGTTCCGGGAACACTGGCAATAGGATTGGCAGTCGTCCTTATACTTACAGCTCTTTTTGGAAGAATCTACTGTTCAGCCATTTGCCCTTTAGGAATCTTTCAGGATATTGTAGCCCGGATTTCAAAGCGGTTCAATAAAAAAAGTCGTTACAAATTCCACAAAGCCTGGACTATCGTTCGTTACACGATTCTTGTAATAACAATTGTATTTGCAGTTCTTGGCAGTATCACTTTCGTAACGCTGCTTGATCCGTACAGCCTTTTCGGACGAATATCCTCTTATGTTTTCAAACCAGCCATCGTATTCATCAATAACATAAGTGCTCAGGGATTGTCAAAGGCCGGCATTTACACCTTTCTTTACCGGTACGAACTGCAGCCTGTTCACATGGGCATAATGCTGGCAACACTTATTTTTCTCGTTTTGATTTTGGCCATGTCGTTCCGCAGGGGAAGGCTGTATTGCAACTCAATTTGTCCGGTAGGTACATTCCTCGGGTTGATTTCTAAATTCTCGCTGTTTAAAATCGAACTCGATAAATCCTCGTGCACCCGGTGTGGCAAATGTGCCCGGGTTTGCAAGGCTGAATGTATCGAAATCAAAAACCGGGAAATCGACCACAGTCGCTGTGTTGCCTGTTATAACTGCCTCACAGTATGCACCGAAGATGCAGCCAGATATCGGATTAAAAAGAAGGGGCCCAAAATTGATGTAGCCAAAATGAAAATGGCCGATCACGCTGAAGCCAAAACTGATTTGAATAAGAGGCGATTTTTGGTTAACGGGGCAATTGGTACCGCAACATTTCTTGGGTTATCCAACCATAATCCGCTTTTCGCGAACGGAGCATCATCGCATAGTGGCGAAACCGTTCATAAAGAGCCAAAGACTTCGCCGGTTTCGCCTCCCGGTTCTAAAAGCATCGATCACCTCAATAAGGTTTGTACCGGTTGTTCGTTATGCATATCTGCCTGTCCAACAAAGGTTTTACAACCATCGTTTATGGAATATGGGTTGATTGGCGTGATGCAACCCCACATGGATTTTCATACCGGTCTTTGTAATTTTGACTGCACACTTTGCAGCGACATCTGTCCAACCGGGGCAATTATTCCCCTTACAGTAGAGGCTAAACATCTTACACAGATTGGAAGGGTGAAGTTCATCAAGGCCAATTGCATTGTTGAGACCGAAGGTACCGACTGCGGTGCCTGTTCCGAACATTGTCCGACAAAAGCAGTACAAATGGTACCTTATGGCGATTTGTTTATACCGGAAGTGAACGAAGAAATCTGCATTGGCTGTGGTGCGTGCGAATACGCCTGCCCTACAAGGCCTTACCGGGCAATTTATGTCGATGGGAATCCCGTTCATCAAGAGGCAAAAAAACCTGAAACAGAAAAAGCGAAAACCGATCTGAAAGAAGACGAATTTCCTTTCTGACACAGATAAAATATTTATCATAACTTATCTCGAATAATCCTTTTTGATGATACAAAAGCTCAATTGAGGTTATATTCAAAATCAAGAAAAGCCCTGAATCCTGACGATTCGGGGTTTTTTCTTATTTTTTCCATTGCCCGTCTCAATTTAACATTAAAGATTTTGAAGCCGTTGTTTGAAATTGAAATAATTCTATTTTTGTCGAGGTAAAAAATGGCAGAAATTCATCTGCCAAAGGCAAAATGGTATTGACATCTAACTTATCTATGGAAAATGAAAAAATTATTCATTGCTCTTTTCTTGTCAATAATTATCTACTCATCACACGCGCAAAATACTGACAACGAAATATTTCCAAATTCCACAATTCAAATCTCGCCGCTTAACATCAATTCGGATTACAGCGATATTGGTGCTTTTTTAGTGAACGACACGCTCTTTTTCTCTTCTTACAGGAGTGAAGGGGAGAAAAAATACAAGCCGGCAAAAAAGAGGTATTATGACCTTTTTCAGATCGGCATTGATAATGAAGGAAATCCGGCCGGGAAACGACAAATAGTAAACGAGTTCTGTACCTATTTTCACGATGGGCCGGTAGCATGGTGCGAAAAAACCGGCGAGCTTTTTGTGACACAGTCTCACAAAACCAATGCCAACGCCGTATATGGGTTTACCAATAGTGATATGCTCACACTCAGGATTTTGGCAGCAAAAAAAGAGAACAACCGATGGAAAGTTGTTGAAGAGTTTCCGTTCAATAGCCTCGAGTACTCGGTGGCACACCCGGCACTTACCATCAATGGCGATACTATGATTTTTGCCAGCGATATGGCCGGAGGTTATGGAGGAACAGACCTTTATATGAGTACACGCGACAGTGACCGGAAATGGAATGCGCCACGGAATATGGGTAAAAGAATCAATTCACCGGGGAAAGAGGAATTTCCGTTTGTAACCTACAATAACGGTAAAACCTATCTGATTTTTTCGTCGGACGAAAAACCAGGCCTTGGCGGACTCGACCTATTTTATACAGAACTGAACAACAATGCGACTGAAATTAACCATTTTGCAGCGCCAATCAACAGTAATAAAGATGATTTCGGCCTGACATTTGACCTGAGCCTTGGTTTTGGGTACCTGATTTCGAACAGAAACAACAATGGCGACGACGATATTTACAAAGTGACACTCTCTATTCCACAGCCGCTTGAACGAACTATCTATGTATTCGACCGCAATAGCCAGAAACCAATCAAAGTAGCAACGGTTGTAATCGATAACAAGGAATCGTTCTTTACCGACAAAGAGGGTAAAATCAGCTTCACGCCTTCCGGACCAAAAGCATCAGTTGTGCAAGCATCAGCTTTTGGCTATAACGACAACTCCGTTTCGTTGTCAGAATTGAACCCATACCGCAATAATTGTTCGACAGATACGATTTGGATGGAGATGATTACCAACAAAACCATTATCCTAAAAAACATTTATTACGACCTTGATAGTTGGGAGATTTTACCTGAATCAGCTGCCGAACTTGACAAATTGGTCAACCTGATGAACGAGAACCCAAAGATGAATGTTGAATTGGGTTCGCATACCGACAGCCGTGGGTCGAACCGTTACAACCGAAGGCTCTCGCGCCTGAGGGCCGAAGCAGTCGCTCTTTACATTGTCAATAAGGGTATTGCAGCTTCCAGAATCAAAGCCATTGGATACGGCGAAAGTAAACCACTCTTCAGTTGTCCAAATTGGAAAGAATGCACCCCGGAACAAAATCGTGAAAACAGACGCACTGAAATATTTATACCCGGATTTGGAAAGAGCGAAAAGGTAGTTCAGAAGAAGGGCGACTACACGGAAACCAAATCAGTGAATAAAAGCGGTATAGGAGCCATTCATTCTGCTAAAACAACTCAGGTTGTCTTGGCACAGCCCGATCCGGAGAGCTTCGATTACTATCTGATTTTTGGCTCATTCTCATTTGTAGAAAATGCTGAAAAAGAGATTAATAATTTGAAAGCGCTTGGTGTGGAGGCCAAACTGATGAAAGAGAACACGATGTTTAGAGTCGGGTTGGGGTTCAATAAATTAAGCGAAGCCAAAGCATTGCAGCAAAGTTTGAAAGAGAAATATCCCAGCGCATGGATTTTATAAGATCAATTTTTTACAGCCTTTATCATTCGATCTTTTCCGCTTAGGTCTTTTCGGATGATAACTGATGAATAGTGAAGTTTCTCAAGCAAACGGCCGATCTCAGCCCCATATTGTTCGTTAATTTCGAAAAAAAGTAATCCTCCGGGAGCAAGGTGCTTATTGGCAAACAATGCTATCTCACGGTAAAAAAGCAAAGGATCGTTATTTTCGACAAAAAGGGCCAGATGTGGCTCGTATTCAACTACATTTTTAAACATCAAATCTTTCTCAGCGTAAGTGACATAAGGTGGATTGCTGACCACAATATCCCATTCCCGGTCGAAACAATATTCGTCCCATCGAAGAATATCCACTTTCGAGTAACGGATATTGACCTGGTTCAATTCGGCATTTTGGGCGGCAACGGCCAAAGCGCCTTCAGAGATGTCGAAAGCCTCAACCTCAGAGAAATGCCCTGTCAATGCCAGCGAAACCGGGATACAGCCGCTACCTGTTCCAATATCAAGTATCCGTTGCCCCGTTGTATGCTCTTTCAGCATCCATTCAACCAGTTCCTCGGTTTCGGGCCGGGGAATCAACACGTCAGGCGAAACTTTAAAATCGGACCCCAAGAAACTGGTTTTGCCTAAAATATACTGAATTGGCTCATATTCGGCCAAACGATTTACTATTTGCTCTATTTCAATTAATTTAGCAGCCGATATTTGAACATCTTGCATCATGACCAAATTGGTTCTCGATACATTCAGACAATTTTCGAGAATGAGCTTTATGAAACTTTCGATCTCTTCTGCCGGATAAAGATCCTTGAGCCGTTTTCGGATAAATGATTTGGTTGGCTGCATCACTTGTTTTTTTGCAAAAATAGATATTTCGACTAATGAATCTCGATTTCGATATTGACGAAAGATTTATGTTCCGCGCCATCGAGCTGGCCCGGCTTGGGATGGGCAATGTTTCGCCTAACCCAATGGTGGGGAGTGTTATTGTTTTGAACGGGAAAATAATCGGCGAAGGGTATCACAGGCAGTTTGGAGGGCCACATGCTGAAGTCAATGCGATTGAAAGTGTAAACGATAAAAGATTACTCCGCCAATCAACAATTTATGTTACGCTCGAACCATGTTCGCATCACGGAAAAACACCTCCGTGTGCCGATTTGATTGTCGCGCACCAAATTCCAAACGTTGTCATCGGCACTGCCGATCCTTTTGCTGCCGTTGCCGGACGTGGGATTCGCAGGTTAAAGGAGGCCGGTTGCCGCGTTTTTACCGGACTTCTGGAAACCGAATGTGCCAATCTCAATCGACGGTTCTTCACCTTTCATAACCAAAAGCGCCCATTTATAATCCTAAAATGGGCCCAAACAACCGATGGATTTATCGATATCGAAAGAACAGCCGAAAACTATGGCCAGCCAACATGGATTACAAACGACCTTTCGCGTATGGCAGTCCACAAGATGCGTACTGACGAAGCTGCAATTATCGTGGGAACCAATACTGCAATGAAAGACAACCCTTCGTTGACAGTAAGGGAATGGTGCGGCAGCCACCCGCTACGGCTGGTTATCGATCGTCAGCTGCGGCTGCCCAAATCGCTCAAGCTATTTGATTGTTCGACGCCAACAGTGGTTTATACCTCAAAAGTAGCCGACACTGCATTAAACCTTGAATATGTAACCCTCGATTTCGACGGCAGCGAAATTGAGCAGATTCTGAACGATCTCTATCAACGGGGTATCATTTCGCTGATTGTAGAGGGAGGACGAACATTGCTCAACTCATTCCTTAGCCGTTCGCTTTGGGACGAAGCCCGCGTATTTACCGGCAACAAGAAATTCTTTAAAGGGATTGAAGCTCCGACAATACCATCAGAACCTTTCAAATACGAAGAACTGGACAATAGTTCTGTCTCCATTTACAGGCGTTGAGCAGACATTCGCATCAACTAATAATCTCCCTCTTCAGGAGGGGCAAGCACCGTTGAGTTGGTACTTCGGGCTTTCCAGATACTCACATTCAGTTCGAAGCCAATCAGTAAAACAAGGGCATTGAAATAGAGCCACAACATCACCACCACCAACGTTCCAATTGATCCGTACAACGTATTGTATTTACCAAACTGATTGATATAGAACGAGAAACCGATAGAAAGTATAACTGAAAGAGCGGTTGCCAGCGAACCTCCTGCCGAGATAAAACGAAACTTCATCCGTCGTGCCGGAGCAAAATAAAATAGAAACGCAAAAGCGAAGAAGAACAAAATAATGATAACAAGCCACTTGCCCCCCACCAATAAATAATAGGTAAAGTCGACACGGAGGACATCTTTCCTGACCAGAAAATGCATCACACTCTCACTCACCGTAATAACACCCACTCCAATTGTTATCATTGATGTAAAAATTACCGCAAGCATCGAAGCAACCAGATGTTGATTCCACCAGCTCCGGGTTTCAATGGTATGAATTGTCTGGTTAAAAGCCCCTATAACAGAAACAATTCCATTTGTAGCGAAAAAGAAAGCTGCAAAAAAACCGAATGAGAGGAGGCTTCCGCGAGGCTGAGTAACAATGTCTTCGATAGTACCGCGAACAGCCAGAAACGCATTGTCGGGCAATAAGTTTTCTATCAAATCAAGCAATTGTTCCTGAAAATTATCAATAGGGATATAAGGTATAAGTGTAAACAAAAAAATGATGGCCGGAAACATGGCCAAAATAAAGTTAAACGCAATGGCTGATGCCCGGGTGGTAATTGCCCCTGTCGAAACTCCTTTCCAGAAAAAAAGGGCGACATCGTATAGCGGCACATCGTCGAAAAACGGAATCGCTATGCGTTTGGCCCGATCGACTATATGCTCAGCGCGACAGATAAGCCACTCTTTTCCTGCTTGAATTTTGTTCATTAATTATCCGGCAGTCTTAATCTTTTTCAATTCTCAGTTGCACAATCTTGTAACTTCCACCAACCGACTTCATTAAAAAATAGATCCTGAAACTGGCAGTCGAAGTTTGCATCTTTCCGATGGCATATGGGGCATCGCTTCCACCCTGATGGGTAATTTTGAAATCAGTCGGTTTGTTTTTGCTGAAAAAATCTTTCAAAATCTGCTCGCCCTGTGCTTGCGAGCAAACATTTTCGCGGTCGAGAACTACCATCTCAACATTTTCATTGAAAAATCCGGCAACAGTCTTTGAATCACCTGCTTTCAATCCACTTACTATCTGCGGCGAAATCTGGCCGAAAGCAACTGTTGCAACAAAGATCATGAAGACCATTATGACGGTAAACTTTCCGGTTTTTTTAATCATTTTACGGCGAATTGTTTGGGTTGAAATTACAATAATCGTGCAAATTTATCGAACGAAACCCTTCTTAATTTAATCGTAAGCATGTTTTTCATCACGAAAAGCAATTTTGATTATTTTTAAAGCACTGAATAAAAATGCTTTCGCTACCCCAAATAAAAGTATCGCCGACGATTACACGTGTTTAAGCCATCATATTGACCAAAACATTAAATTGCAATGTGAAAATTACACTTTTACTTATCGGGGCAACCGACAAAAAGTTTCTGAAGGAAGGTGTCGAGGATTACCTGAAAAGAGTGACGTTTTATTTGCCATTCGAATCAAAAATCATCCCCGACATACGAAACAACAGAAATCTCACCCGCGATCAGCAAAAAGAACGCGAGGGAAAAGCTATACTCGATTCGGTGGCACCGGGCGATGAGCTATTTCTACTCGACGAAAAGGGGAAAGAGCTGTCATCGAGCCAGTTTGCACAATGGATTGAGAAAAGGATGATTTCGGGAAGCCGTCAAATTGTTTTTGTCATTGGCGGGCCTTACGGTTTTTCGCCGGAGGTTTATGCCCGTTCCAACGGGCTGCTTTCTCTATCAAAAATGACTTTCCCGCACCAGTTGGTCCGGCTCATTTTCGCAGAGCAACTCTACCGGGCATTGACCATTATCAAGGGAGAACCTTATCATCATGAATAGTAAACTTAAATCGCTGAAGAAAAGATTTGGCTGGTTGATTGCAGCATTGCTTGTGCTTTTTCTGGCCATCAGCGGACGCAGTTTGCTCACGGCAAGGGTTCATCCCGATTTGATTTCGCGCAATATGGCCAAAGTGATCCAGCAGAAAAAAGCGGAACTCAATTTAATGATGGTCCAAGCATCTAATATCATAGCTGAAAAAGATGATGCAAAATGGCTTTGGACTTTGATGGAGAGTTCAAATATCGAAAAATCGGGAGTTGGAGTTATTGTTTACAGCAATGATTCACTGGTTTATTGGAGTTCATCCATCATTGCTTTCCCCGATAAAATCAACGCCATAAGCAGCCCCGGAGTGAGAAAACGACCAACAGGGTGGTTTTTTATTGAGGGCCAACAACAAGGAAATTACAGAATTGAAGGTTTTATTTTGATAAAACGCACTTTTCCCTATCGCAACCAATATATTAAAAGTTCTTTTCAGCATGATTTTGGGTTACCCGATCACTATGAAATAAAAGAAACTCCCGGAGCCGGCGCCATCGACATCAGGGATTCGAGCGGAAATTATCTCTTTTCGTTGACCAATCTTTTCGACCGATCGCTAAGCGAACGAAATGCCGTTTATCTGACCATATTGTATTTGGCATTTGCGCTGCTGATGCTTTCGCAACTGAACTTTTGGCTGGCCAGAAATAACCGGATTTCGCCTTGGGGGAAAACAGTATTGGTCATTCTACTTTCTGCCGCGATATATATCTTCATCAACCAGCGACGTGTTCCATCTGCATTTTTCAAGATCGACATCTTTTCACCGGGATTTTTTGCTTATGGCAGTTGGTTGCCTTCATTGGGCGAATATATGCTGCTCTCGCTGATGATGTTTTACGTTGCCCAATCGTTTTTTACCTTTTTCAGGAATCCAAAAAAAAGTTCGAACCAACAATATTGGTTGCTTCAAATGGTTCTCATCGGGGCCTACTTTGCCTCAACCGTGTTTATGATGCTAACATTATTGAACAACTCGGACATCTCACTCGCGCTGCTCAATTACCTCAAACCATCGACAACCAATATTCTGGCATTTCTAAGTGTTGCACTTCAGATTATTGGGGCAGCAATCCTCCTGATTCGAATTAAAACACTGAATTCCAATCAGTCAAAATATAAAATAGTCGCTGCCGTCCTGGCAACGACCACAATATTTCTGTTGTTCTTCAATCTCATCAAAACAACCATCACTTTCTATTCGTTGGCTTACTGGTTACCGATAAGCATTCTTATTTTGTTTCCGCAGGCCAACAGACTGAAAAGTTACAGGCTCACATCATTACTAATCTTTGCAGTGCTAACAGCGATGTATATCAACCTGATAGCACATCACTATATCGAGAAAAAAAGGAGCAAGGAACAACAACTTTGGGCCGTAAACCTGGCTTCGGAACGCGATCCGGCAGCAGAGCTATTTCTCTCTGATTTTGAGACAAATATTAAGTCAGACACGGTTATTTCACGATATTTTTACCCTCCCTACTTCGGTTTGGAAAGTTATTTGCAGAACACCTATTTTACTGGCTTCTGGCGCAATTACGAGCTTCAGATAACTCCCTGTTCATCAAACGATACCCTACTACTGGAAGGAGAGGAAAAACGCTACCCTTGCATGGATTTTTTCGACAATATGCGGAGTACGATGGGGGTTTTGATTCCGGGCAGCAATTTCTATTTCATGAACCAACTCAATGGCCGAATATCTTACCTCGGACAACTCGACTTCGAGCGGACTGCGACTCACCGCCCACTTTCACTGTTTATCGAGTTAAGTTCGAAAATTGTTCCCGAAGGGAAAGGTTATCCGCAATTGCTGCTCGACGAACAAGCTTCGCGCCGGAGCAGTGAAAACGGGTTTAGCTACGCCAAATATTTTGGAGGTAAACTGGTCGACCGCGGCGGCGATTATGCCTACCCAATTGCCCCACCTAAAAAAATCGACCCCGATCAGGAATTTTCCCACTTCTCCCAATCCGGATATCAGCACTGTGCCTACCATCGCTATGGCGACAACTATGTAATAATCAGCTTTCCGGAAAACACTCTTTTGAATAAAATAGAGACATTCCCTTATCTGTTTCTGCTGATATATATTTCCGGGTTTATCTGGGTAGTGGTGAACCGCAAAAGCACAGGCTTTGGTTTGAAAAAACCTGACTTTCGCGAAAAAATACAGATTACACTGGTACTTACCCTTTTCGGAACACTCTTTCTGATTGGCCTTTGGCTTATCCTTTATAATTTCAATGAATTCAAAACCACGCTAAAAGAAAACATTGAAGAAAAGATAAGAGCCATTTCTTCAGAAATTGAATTTCGAATCGGAAGCAGCGACAATATTGAGGTGATGAGAGAAGCCATCAATATACAACTCACTGAAATATCGGATATTACATGGACAGACATCAATCTATACGACACAAAGGGAAAACTGGTAGCCACTTCACGTAAAGAAATTTTCGACCAAGGCTTAACCTCTGGCAGTATGGAGCCCGAAGCTTTTCGGGCGATGTCAGTCGAAGGCAGAGCTATATTTCTCCACAACGAAACGCTTGGCCAAATGAACTTTTTCTCGGCCTATATCCCGATTTTCAACTTTTATGACCAGTTAGTGGGTTATGTAAATCTACCTTATTACAGTCGTCAGGAAGATTTTTCCAAAGAAGTGTCAGGATTCATCGTTGCATTCTCCAATATTTATATTTTTCTGATATTGATATCATTGCTTATTGCTTTGGTTATCAGCAATAAACTAACGGCTCCACTTCTTCGGATTGAAGAAAATCTGCGAGGGATTGAATTGGGAAAGAATAATGCCAAAATCGATTATACCGGTGAAGATGAAATTGGGCGGTTAGCCAAAGAGTACAACAAGAAAGTAGATGAATTGGCCGAAAGCGCAGCTTTGCTGGCGCGTTCGGAGCGGGAAACCGCATGGAAAGAGATGGCTCGCCAGATTGCCCACGAAATCAATAACCCTCTCACTCCCATGAAATTAAACATCCAGCATCTTCAGCGTATCAAGGCGCAGGGCAGCGAGATGTTTGATTCCTATTTCAATAAAGTAACCCAAAGTTTGATAGAACAAATTGAGGTCCTTTCGTCAATAGCAACCGCTTTTTCTGATTTTGCCAAGATATCATCATCAAGAAATGAGCAAGTTAATCTGAACGAACGGGTAAAAGAGGCCGCATTTCTCTTTTCGAATGTTGACCGAATTTCCATTCGGACAATTGTTCCCGAGAACGATATCATCAATGTCATTGGAGATAAAGATCATATTGGCCGGGCACTGATTAACCTGATAAAAAATGGAATACAAGCTGTTCCTGCATCGAGATCGGGCTATGTTAAAATAGAACTGAGCCGCCTCGAAGGGATGGCAAGAATTACAGTATCAGACAATGGCAGTGGTATTCCGGGCGAGATTCACAGCCAGCTTTTTGAGCCCAATTTTACAACCAAAAACAGCGGAATGGGTTTGGGATTGGCTATCACAAAACGCATCGTTGAAAATATGAAAGGCGAAATCCACTTTAAGACTTCGCCTGACAAAGGGACAACGTTCTTTGTCGATATCCCCACAACTCACTACTCGTAATCGAATCTTAATTACCCATCTCTGAAAGAAATTTAATTCGAATCAAACGAATCTCTTCTTCTTCGTAATCATCGCCCAATTCGGCCATTGCCTCTTCAATAGTCCCGGTTTCGGCATCTTCCTTAAAGAAAGTCATAATATCATCAACCTGGTCTTCATCCATTGTGTCAAAAACATAGTAATCGAGATTCAGTTTTGTCCCGGCATTAACAATAGCCTCAATTTCGGTAAGCAATACACCCATTTCCAAATCTTTGGCATTGGCAATATCGGGAAGTGACATTTTTCGGTCGATACACTGGATAAAGTAAACTTTGTCTTTCGACTTGTTGGCAACCGAACGAACCACCATATCCTGCGCCCGTTCAATTCCTTTATCTTCGACATATTTTTTGATCAAATCGACAAATGGTTTACCGTACCGCTGAGCTTTCCCTTGTCCAACACCAATAATTCCCTGTAACTCCTCGATATTGGTTGGATATTGAATCGACATGTCGGAGAGCGAAGGATCCTGAAAAATGACGAAAGGAGGAAGCTTATGCTTGGCGGCAACTTTCTTCCGAAGATCTTTCAGTATGGCAAACAATTCGGGATCACCAACGGCAGTTCCGCCCTGAGGCTCATCGCCATCTTCTTCGGCTTCGTAATCATGATTCTTAACAATGGTAAACGAATGCGGATTTTGCAAATAGCCTCTACCTGCAT
>CAYOJD010000005.1:0-38964 GCA_964404205.1 uncultured Prolixibacteraceae bacterium | reverse complement strand
ACCTGCATCGGTCATTTTCAACACCCCATAGTTTTCGATATCCTTTTTCAGAAAACCAGCTATAATACATTGACGATAAACCGCATTCCAAAGTTTGTCTTTGATTTCGTCGCCTTCGCCAAATATTTCAAGTTGATCGTGGTTAAACGATTTTACAGCGGCATTTTCATTCCCAATCAATATATTGACCAAATGCTCGCTTTTGCATTGTTCTTTTACTTCGACAACAGCTTTCAACGCCAATACAACCAACTCTTTACCTTCAATCATCTCGCGTGGGTTCAGGCAGTTGTCGCAGCTTCCGCAATTGTCGGTGATATAGCGTTCGCCAAAATAGTGCAATAATATAGTTCTGCGGCAAAGCGACGATTCGGCATAAGCTACGGTGTCGAGCAATAATTGTTGACCGATTTCCTGTTCAGCAACCGGCTTTCCCTGCATAAACTTCTCCAGTTTCTGAATATCCTTGTACGCATAAAAAGTGAGACAATTCCCTTCGCCGCCATCACGCCCCGCACGGCCGGTTTCCTGATAATAGCCTTCGAGTGACTTAGGCACATCGTAGTGAATGACAAAGCGCACGTCGGGTTTGTCGATTCCCATACCGAATGCAATTGTAGCTACAATCACATCAACCTCTTCCATCAGAAACTTATCCTGATTGCCCGACCGGGTCGAGGAGTCCATTCCTGCATGATAAGCTAAAGCCCTGATCCCGTTTACCTGAAGCAGTTCGGTCAACTCTTCAACCTTTTTACGGCTCAAACAATAGATAATACCCGACTTTCCGGAATTATTTCTGATGTATTTAATTATCTGATCTTTAGCTTTAATCTTAGGGCGAACCTCGTAATACAGATTGGGGCGGTTGAACGATGATTTAAATACCTTAGCATTCAGCATTCCAAGGTTTTTCTGAATATCGTGCTGCACTTTAGGTGTTGCAGTTGCCGTCAAAGCAATGATTGGGGCCAATCCTATTTCATTGACAATGGGGCGTATCCGCCTGTATTCAGGACGAAAATCGTGTCCCCACTCCGATATGCAGTGCGCTTCATCTATGGCGTAAAACGAAATTTTAATCGTTTTCAGAAAATCAATATTTTCTTGTTTGGTAAGCGATTCGGGAGCAACGTAGAGCAATTTAGTTTGGCCGCGTCCAATATCATCCCTCACTTTTTGGATAGCTGTTTTGGTCAACGATGAGTTTAGAAAATGGGCAATCCCATCGTGAACACTAAAACTACGGATGGCATCGACCTGATTCTTCATCAATGCAATCAACGGCGATATTACAATGGCTGTCCCTTCCCGTAAAAGCGCAGGTAATTGATAACAAAGCGATTTACCTCCTCCGGTGGGCATCAATACAAAAGTATCATGCCCTCCCAAAAGACTTTCAATGACCTCTTCCTGCTGACCTTTGAAACGGTCAAATCCAAAATATTTCTGTAGTTCGGCGGTTAGCGAAATTTTATCGTCCAATTTCATGTAGAATTAACCCTTCAATTTATCTTTTTGCAACACTAAGTTATTAAATAATACACCTGCTGCAACAAGATGTTTGATTATATTGAAAATTTAACATTTCGGCCAACATTATTATTCAGTAATGAAATGGGCTAAAGAATTGTATATTTGCGCTGAAAAAATCGTCCGGCAGGCAATGCCGGTAACCTTTTAAGCCCATGTTAGGTAAGAAAAAAAAGATCGAAAAGCAGCACAACAGTCCGGATGAGATGACCTTTTTGGAACATCTCGAAGAGTTGAGATGGCATTTGGTAAGAGCATCGGCAGCCATCATTGTCAGTGCGATAGTGGTTTTTGCCAATTATCGTTTTATTTTCGACTCGATTCTCCTTAAGCCCAAAAATCCTGATTTTGTGACCAACAGGGCTTTTGCCTGGGTAGCCGAACGCTTTAATTCGCCCGAATTGGCCATCAATACAAAACCGTTTGAATTGATAAATATCAACCTTTCGGGGCAGTTCTCGACCCACCTGATGATTGCCATTGTAGGCGGTATTATCGTGGCGATTCCATATATTTTCTGGGAATTCTGGCGGTTTATCAAACCGGCTCTTTACGAAAAGGAACGAAAACATGCCTCAGGTGCAGTTTTTTTCAGTTCGTTACTTTTTTTTCTTGGCGTCGGGTTTGGTTACTTCCTGATTGTCCCGCTTACCACACACTTCTTTGGCAGCTACCAGGTCAGTGAACAGGTTGCCAACGAAATCAACCTCAATTCGTACATCAGTTCCATTGCATCGGTTGTTCTGGGCAGCGGAATAATTTTTGAATTACCTATTATTATTTATTTTTTGAGCAAAGTGGGGATTATCAGTTCCGACTTTCTGCGGACCTATCGCAAACATGCCATTATTATACTTTTATTGTTGGCTGCGATCATTACCCCGCCAGACATTTTCAGCATGATGCTCGTAACCTTGCCTCTGGTTTTGCTTTACGAGCTGGGGATTATTATTGCAGGCCGGATAGAGAAGAAACGCGACCGCGACGAACAGTTGCTCGAAGCATAACAGGGCTTAATATTGATCGACCATGAAACTAAGGGCAGAAGAGATAATTAAACGATATCGCAAACGAACAGTAGTCAAAGGGGTTTCGCTCGAACTTGAACAAGGCGAGATTGTTGGGCTTCTTGGACCAAACGGCGCCGGAAAAACAACATCTTTCTACATGATTGTAGGGCTAATAAAAGCCGATGGCGGCCGTATCTTTCTCGACGATACCGAAATAACCTCTTACCCGGTTTACAAAAGGGCACAACTGGGCATTGGCTATCTGGCTCAGGAGGCTTCGGTATTCAGGCAAATGAGCGTTGAAGACAATATCCGGTCAATTCTGGAAATGACCCCATTTTCGAAGGCATATCAAAAAGAGAAACTCGAATCGTTACTCGATGAGTTTGGACTTCACAAGGTGCGCAAAAGTTTGGGCATCCAACTCTCGGGTGGCGAACGCCGACGTACGGAGATTGCCCGCTGTCTGGCTATCAACCCGTCATTTATATTACTCGACGAACCGTTTGCCGGTGTCGATCCCATTGCCGTTGAAGATATCCAGCAAATTGTGTATAAACTGAAGGAAAAAAATATCGGTATCCTGATTACCGACCACAATGTTCACGAAACTCTTTCTATCACCGACCGTTCATATCTCCTTTATGATGGGCGTATCCTCAACAGCGGTACGGCTGAAGAGTTGGCTGCCAACGAGGAGGTTCGCCGGTTGTATCTTGGTCAGAATTTTGAACTGCGTAAGCCTTCAGCCACAAAAAGCAGTGTGGCTAACAATTTAGATTCCAAATAATCAGACAGAAGATTTAATTTTTTTGACAGATAAAAAAATTGACTATATTTGCACCTCGAAAAAAGCGGACGTGGCGTAATTGGTAGCCGTGCCAGACTTAGGATCTGGTGCCGAGAGGCGTGGGGGTTCGAGTCCCTTCGTCCGCACATACAGAGAGTAACAAAAAACCGCCTTCTTCCTTGAATGGAAATCCAGGGCGGTTTTTTTAAACAAACCGTTCAGGTTCCCCGCCGAAAAGGCCTTTTGCAAATAATACAAGTAAACAAGATTATGAATATTTCAAGAACAAACATCGACGAGCTCAATGCAGTTGTAAAGCTCACCATCGAAAAAAACGATTACGAATCAACCGTAAACGAAACCCTGAAAGATTACCGTAAAAAAGCCAATATGCCCGGGTTCCGTAAAGGCATGGTGCCAGCCGGGCTCATCAAAAAAATGTATGGCAAGGGAGTACTTGCCGAAGAGATCAACAAAATCATTAGCCGTGAACTTACCCGTTATATCTTCGACGAAAAACTCGATATCCTCGGCGAACCTCTCCCAAATACCACCGAACAGAAAACCATCGATTTCGAAAATGATGAAACTTTTGAATTTACTTTCGATCTTGGTTTCAGTCCGGCAATCGATGTCGATTTTAACAAAACAGGCAAATTGCCTTACTACGAAATTACCATTGACGAACAATTGATTACCAATCAGGTTGAAGCCTATCAAAACCGTTTCGGTAAAAATATCGATGCTGAAGCAGTGGCAGAAAAGGATTCGGCTATCGGAAATTTCAGTCAGATCGACGCCGACGGGAATGTTGTTGAAAACGGCATTCAGGCTGAAAACGCTTCAGTATCTGTCAATCTTATCAGCGACGATGCGATAAAAGCACTTTTCATCGGGAAAAAAGCCGGCGACGTGGTGAGGTTCAACCCTAAAAAAGCATTTTCAAACGACCATTACGTTCATAATCTGTTAAAAATTAGCCACGAAGAGCTCGAGGCACTCGAAGCTGAATTCAACTTTACCATTACCAAAGTGAGTTCTTTCGTCCAGGCTGAGGTTAACGAAGAACTTTTCAAAAATGTATACGGCGAATCAACCGAAGTGACTACAGTTGAACAGTTTCGCGAGAAAGTGGCAGAAGAGCTGAAAAGCAACCTGAAATATTCGAGCGAATATCGCTTTTTGATCGATGCCAAACAGATTATCACCGATGCGTTGGCACTCGAATTGCCCGTTGAATTTTTGAAACGTTGGTTGGCGGAAACCAACGAAAAGGTTACCCGCGAACAGATCGACGAAGAGTTCGACCACTTCCGCAAAGATTTGGAATGGACTTTGGTAAAAAACAAACTGGCCAAAGAGAACGAAATCAAGATTGACGAAGCCGATGTAACCGCCATGGCCCGCGAAATGGCCGATATGCAGTTCCGTCAGTACGGTATGTTCAACGTTCCGGACGAATATCTTGATAACTATGCCCAATCGATTCTTAAAAACGAAGAGGAAAGAAGACGGTTAATTGAAAAGAAAACCGAAGATAAAGTTCTCGAACTGATTAAAGGAAAAGCCACACTCGAAACCAAAGCCGTTTCGCAGAAGGAATTTGATGATCTTTTCGAAAAATAATACCGCGCTGTTCAGAATAGCCGGATTTTAATAACTTTGTGAGTCAGACCGTTTGCCTGCCCGTTAATGGAAGGTCGACGGTTTGATAACGCAAAGTTTTTTATTTAATACAAAGCACAATGGATATGAAAAACGACGAATTCAAAAAGTTTGCCACCAAGCATATGGGAATAAGCAGCCTTACGCTGCACCAGTTCAATTCAATCCACGCCAGCTATATCTCTCCTACCATTATTGAGGAACGTCAGTTGAACATAGCCCAAATGGATGTCTTCTCGCGTTTGATGATGGACCGGATAATATTTCTGGGTATTCCGATTGACGATTACGTAGCCAACATTATACAGGCGCAGTTACTGTTTCTCGATTCGTCCGATCCGGGAAAAGATATTCAACTCTATTTCAACTCTCCCGGAGGTTCAGTCCATGCCGGTCTGGGCATTTACGACACGATGCAATACATCAGTTGCGATGTAGCCACCATCTGCACCGGAATGGCAGCATCGATGGCTGCGGTACTGATGACTGCCGGAACAAAAGGCAAACGTTCGGCACTGAAACACTCACGCATCATGATACACCAGCCAATGGGTGGGGCCCAGGGACAAGCTTCCGACATGGAAATTACTGTGAGAGAAATTAAAAAGCTGAAACACGAGCTCTACGAAATCATTGCCGATCATTCAGGCCAACCTATCGAAAAGGTTGAAAAAGATTCGGACCGTGATTACTGGATGACCGCTGAAGAGGCTAAAGAATATGGAATGATCGACGATATTTTATTCCGTGTGAAAAAATAAATCCTCGATTTCCGCTGTTTGACTATTAATAGAGATAATGAAGAAAATGGATAGATGCTCCTTTTGCGGCAGGGAGAAAAAAGATGTTCAACTGCTGATTGCGGGTATGGAAGGCCATATCTGCGAAAACTGTATCGAACAAGCCCATGCCATTGTTGAAGAGGAGTTCCGTAAAAACGACAATTTTGATTTAACCGGCATCGAATTGAAAAAGCCTTTCGAAATCAAGGCATTTCTCGACCAATATGTTATTGGACAGGACAATGCCAAGAAAGTACTTGCCGTTGCCGTTTACAACCACTACAAAAGGTTAAACCAGAAAGTTGATGACGATGGAACTGAAATCGAGAAATCGAATATCATCCTTGTTGGGCCTACAGGTACCGGAAAAACATTGCTGGCCAAAACCATTGCCCGGTTGCTCCATGTGCCTTTCACCATTGTCGATGCAACGGTACTCACCGAAGCCGGATATGTGGGCGAAGATATCGAAAGCCTACTCACCCGCCTGTTGCAGGTAGCCGACTATAATGTCGAAGCTGCCGAACGCGGGATTGTCTTTATCGACGAAATCGACAAGATTGCACGCAAAGGCGATAACCCGTCGATTACCCGCGACGTTTCGGGCGAAGGAGTTCAACAAGGGTTACTGAAATTATTAGAGGGTTCAGTGGTCAATGTTCCACCACAAGGCGGACGAAAACATCCCGAACAAAAAATGATTCCTGTAAATACCAAAAATATCCTTTTCATTTGCGGGGGAGCTTTCGAAGGAATCGAACGTAAAATTGGCCATCGGCTGAATACCAAAGTAGTAGGTTATAAAGCCAATCTCGAAAATTGGAAAGTTGACCGCGATAACCTGCTGCAATACATTGCACCACAGGATTTAAGATCTTTCGGGCTAATCCCCGAAATCATTGGTCGGTTGCCGATACTTACCTACCTGGTTCCTCTCGAACGCGATGCGCTCAGAAGAATACTTACCGAGCCTAAGAATTCAATTATCAAGCAATATGTCAAGCTATTTCAAATGGACGGTATCAAACTTACGTTCCCGGATGAAACGCTTGATATTATTGTCGATAAAGCAGTTGAATATAAACTGGGAGCCCGCGGGCTTCGCGCACTTTGTGAAACAATTATGATCGATGTGATGTTCGAGATGCACTCGAACGAAGTCAAAGAATGGGTGGTTACTCCTGAATTTGCCAAAGAAAAAATTGACCGGGTAAATGCCATCCGGTTACAGGCCAGTTAATCGTATGATTCACCAATAACAAGTAAGGCAGACGTTTAAAGCGACTGCCTTACTTGTTATATCTCTTTGGTAATCCGGCAAAAATATGTTAATGTTGTATGCGAAAAACCAAAACGATCGAATGTCCGACATCTCAAGCGACCAGCAAATATGGAATAATTTCATCGCAGGCGACGACCACGCACTTGCCTTGATTTATAATTCACACAGCCGGGAACTTTACCGATACGGGCTTAAATTTTCGTCGAACAACTCAGTAATTGAAGACAGCATTCACGATCTTTTTGCCGAACTTGTAAAAAACAGAAAACAGCTTGGCACTACTACCAATATTCGGTTCTATTTATTGAAATCATTCAAGCGTAAGCTTTTTAGACTACTGCAACGCGAGAAGAGATTTACCCTTCCTGGAATCAACCCCTCATACGATTTCGATGTTGCATTTCCCGTTGAAGAGCATATAATCAACGAGGAAAGTTATCAGAACAAAATTCGGGCATTAAGAAAATCGATTGAAAAACTGACTTCGCGGCAAAAAGAGGCCATCTATCTGCGTTTTAACGAAGAGCTCGATTATACCGAAATTGCAGAACTGCTCGAAATGAGCATCGAAGCTTCGCGAAACCTGATTTACCGCGCGGTGAAAGAACTACGTGAGGCCATCAACACCACAGGTCCCACCATTTTATTACTCTCCTTCTTTCAAAAAAAATTTTGTTGAAACATACAACCTTTACTAACCATCTCATCAACTGAAATATAACGAACTTGAGATGAAAAAAATCTCAAAAAAAAACATTTTCAACATTTTTATTGATGATGTTTTGTCTCTGGTTGTCTTTAGTAAATAAAGATGAGCTATAGCGCTGATGAGACACGAAGATTTCAAAAACTATAAAACTGAGGATTTTATCCTCCATCAGGATTTTGTCCATTGGGCTCTTCACCCCGAAGAGCCGGATAATTCGTTTTGGGCTGAATTAAGATCCGGCGACCGGCAACTTGGAGCAGCAATCAACGATGCCATTTTTATTGTCAGAAACCTAAGAGCAACCAACGAAGATATCTCTGAAAAGAATATCGAAGAGATTTTTACCCGCATTCAAAAAACGAAGGCAACTAATATTCAATTCAGAAAAATATTTCTCCGAGCAGCCGCCGTTTTGTTGGTTGCGTTGGGTGTTGGTGCATACGGCTGGTACTCGGTTTCCCAAAAAGGTACACCATTTCAGATGGTTCAGGCCGACAAGCAAAGCTTCGAAAAAGGAGTGGTGATTCTTGCCGATGGTTCAAAAAAAGAGTTTGACACAGAAGATACGAGCATTGAACAAAATGCCGATGGAAAGCTCTCGGTCAACAGTGAAACCATCGAAATGAAAAATGTGCCCGAGCAAGGAACCAATGCAATGAATACCATCATTGTACCTTACGGTAAACGCTCTGTGGTAACCCTTGCCGACGGTACCCGGATAAAACTAAACTCGGGTAGCCAGCTCTCCTATCCTACAAATTTCAACGGTAATACACGCGAAGTTTTTCTGTTGGGTGAGGCCTTTTTTGATGTTGCCAAAGATGCCAAACGCCCATTTATGGTCAACTCACAAAATCTCACCATCAAGGTTTTGGGAACAAAATTCAATGTATCAGGTTACCCCGAAGAAAATACGATTCAAACCGTATTGGTAGAAGGCAAAGTTACCATCGGCGAAAATAAAATCTTTGCAAAACCTGTAGCAATGGTACCCGGTCAACGTATGATCTATGGAAAAGAAGATAAATCAATATCTAAAGAGAATGTTGATGTTCAACTTTATACTTCATGGGTAAATGGATATCTGATTTTCGAAAACGAGCCAACCCCGTTGATTTTCAAGAAACTTGAACGGTATTACGACAAAAAGATCAACTTTGGGAGTGGACTTGAAAATATAACTTTCTCGGGGAAGCTTGATTTGAAAGAAGATTTAAATCTCGTTCTCGAGAACATCGCATTTGCATCGAACATTAAAATATTCAAAACAGAAAACCAATATACAATAGTAAAACCATAATAGGATTTGCCTATGCTAAAAAGCTAATTAACAAACTAATAAACAAAAAAAACCGGGGAGTGCGACCAAACATGCCCCGGTTCTCAAGAGAAACAAATGACCAACAGGTCAATTATTTAATTAAATCGAGTAAAAATATGAAAAAAAAACCAAACGATGGAGAAGTTATGCCTTTTCTCCAAAAAATTAAACTAATCATGCGAATCACCTTGATATTGCTGATTATCAGCTCATCGCTTGCATTCAGTTCGAACAGTTACTCGCAAAAAACCAAGCTTTCTTTCAATCTTAACAACGTGACCATGAAAGAAGCGCTGAGGACAATCGAATCGAACAGCGAGTTTATCTTCTTCTATCAAGATCAACAAATCGACCTAAACCGCAGGGTTTCAGTAAGTGCATACGACAGAAATATCCAGGAAGTGCTAGACCAGATGTTCGAGGGAACTGATAATGTTTATGTTGTCCGTGATCGGCAAATTATTATTGGCAAATCGGAAAAAGAACTTGAAACAAAGAATGCTCAAGTAGCCCGAGTCCTCGATGAGATCAGTCAGCAGCCTGCAAAAAAAGAGATGAAAGGAATCGTTACCGATGAAAAAGGACAGCCTCTTCCCGGGGTCTCAGTTGTTGTGCCAGGAACCACAACAGGTATTGTAACTGATATTGATGGCAACTTTACGCTTAATGTACCGGCTGATACCAAAACATTGCTCTTTTCGTTTGTTGGAATGAAGAGCCAGCAAATTGCAATCACCGGGAAAAATAGCATAAATGTAAAAATGGCTGAAGATGCAGTTGGTGTAGAAGATGTTGTTGTTATTGGCTATGGAACACGTTCCAAAAAAGACGTTACCACAGCAATTTCATCAGTAGGTTCTGAAAAGATTGCCAAAAGTATTGCAATGTCTCCGGAAATGGCCATGCAGGGACAAATGACAGGTGTTCAAGTATCAGGAACAACTGGTAACCCAATGGCACGTCCAACCATCCGTATTCGCGGGGTGAACACATGGGGAGTTGCTGAACCACTATATGTTATCGATGGTATCCCCGTTACAGAATTCGGTGCAGGGATTGAAGGACAAGAAGATGCCCGTGCAGCAGACGTACGTGGCCCGCTTAACATCATGTCTTTGATCGACCCAAATGACATCGAATCAATATCGGTTCTAAAAGATGCCTCTGCTGCAGCTATTTACGGCGTTCGCGCAGCCAATGGTGTAATCCTTATCACCACCAAAAAAGGTCGTGGCGACAAACCGGTTGTTGAACTTAGCTCAAGAGTAGGGATTCAGAATATTTATCAAAAATTGGACTATCTCAATACCCAGCAATACACCAAAAGATTACAAGATTTGTATGCCGGTGCCCCTAACGTGACAATTAGTCCTGAAAATCGCGATGTTTTGGATCCAACCAGTCCAAAATATTTAGGGAACTCCCCAACCTATGACTGGCAGAATGCCATTCGCAATAAAAATGCGCCTACTCAGGATTATTCAGCACGCGTATCGGGTGGAACAAACCGAACAGACTACTATGCATCAATGAGTTACAGCGACACCAAAGGTACAATGAAAGGAAACGAACTGACGCGTTATTCAGGTTCGTTCAAAATGAATACTCAGATTAATGATTGGCTGAAATTTGGTTTGAACTATCGTTTGACTTACGGTAAAGGTGTCGACTACGGCATTACGCTTAATGATGCCAAAGCACCTGCCTGGCAACCAATCTACGACGAGAACGGCCCTTATGGTTATGCCCCAACAGTTGCCGGCTTGCTCGATAAAACCGATTATAATAGCTACAGCAATACAAAACTCTGGGGAGAAGGAACCCGGATCAATGTTTTAGGGCTAATGGCTTCAAAAGACAACTATTATAAATCGTTGCGCAACATGGGTAATGCCTATATCGAAATTGAACCAATCAAAAATTTAAAAATCAAGGGACAGTTATCGATTGACAAATATGATAATGAAAGGTACGAATTCAGTGACCATGATGGTGCAGTATTCAATTACACAGCCGGAAACCCTTATACATTGGCTGAAGGAAAATCGGTAGGCAGTTATGGCGAACGTTTTGTTTACAACTACAACCAGATATGGGAAGTTACCGTCAACTACAACAAAAGCTTCAATCTGCACAATTTCGACTTCCTTCTGAACTGGATGGATCAGGAATACAACAGCAAGTATACCGGAATGAGCACTGATTATATGACCTCTAAACTTCCTTACCTGAGAAAGCTAGGTGGAGAAAACAAGTACACCAATGTTGGATCAGATATTGGCCGTTGGGCTCTTCAGGGATATTTAGGTCGTATAGCTTATAACTATGATTACAAATATTATCTCGATGTTGTTTTGCGTCGTGACGGTTCTGCCCGATTTGCCCCTGAAAACAGATGGGGATATTTCCCTGCAATTTCAGCAGCATGGCGAATCAAAAAAGAACATTTTATGGATGAGCTTACCTGGCTCGACGACCTTAAATTGCGTGCCGGATGGGGTCAACTTGGGAATCAAGAAGTTCGCGACATGGCATACTTGTCGCCTATCAATACCAAACCAACTTTTTCATGGGGAGCAGGCGGAACACGCCCGGGGACAGGCGATTTCTATACCGGAGCGACAGTTTTTGGAATCCCAAACAGAGCCCTGACATGGGAAAAGTCTGAAACTTTCAACATTGGATTAGACGCTACAATTTTCCAGAATCTTACCCTATCAGCTGAATATTACAACAAAAATACAAAAGGTATTTTGCAGACCGTTTCACTTCCCGGCTCTGTAGGTGTAGTAGAGCAGCCCGTTGCCAATATTGCATCGGTAAATAACCGTGGGTTTGAGTTCTCGGTTAACTATACCAACAAGATTGGCGACCTGACTTACTCTGTTGGCGGAAACCTTACCACAGTTCGCAACCGCGTTACCAAAACTTACGAACACATCCCGGTAGGAACGATTGAAGAGGGATATTCAATTAACTACTACAAAGCATACAAAGTGGCTGGAATGTTCGAAACACAGGATGAAATAAACCAATGGTTGTCGAAATATTCTGATGACTCGTACAAAACATCTCTAATCCGCCCAGGAGATCTCTATTTCCACGATTTGCGGTCGGCACCGAAAGAGGCAGGCCAGTTCTATTCGACAGAAAAAGACGATAAAGTATCTAACTACGACATGGTATATGTTGGAAAATCGATCCCCGGGTTTTATTATGGGTTGAATGTCAACCTTGAATATAAAGGAATCGACCTTGGAGCACAATTTACAGGCGTAGGCGATGTGGTGAAATACAACGGAATTCTTGCTGCCGAAATTTATCCGCAAACCAAAGACAATGTCACGACTAAAATCTTCAACGAATGGTCGGCATCTAACCCTAACGGGAATATCCCGCGTTTAAATCTCGAAGACCCTGCCGCTAATATGCGTTATTCTGATTTCTTCTTTGAAAGTGCCGCTTATTTCAGGTTAGCCAATCTCCAGTTGGGCTACACCCTGCCAAAATCGTTCTACGACAGTGTAGGCAACAGCATCAGCAATGCCCGTATCTATCTGGGAGCAAGCAATCTGTTCACTATCACCCCTTACAGTGGAATCGATCCGGAAAACGATGGCTATCCAATGCCGCGCACTTTCTTTATGGGACTTAATATCAGATTTTAAACATTAAAAAAAAGACTTATGAAATTCTATAGATCAATAAACATCGCCGGATTAATTTTCAGCGGGCTGTTGCTGCTCAACTCCTGCGAAGACCGGCTCGATATTAAACCTACAGCGGAACTGGAATCTGTATATTTCGAAACTGAAGACAGGGTACAACGTGCTTGTGGCTCGATGTATGCCGGGTTAACCAATCTTTACGGGCCGTTGCTTAACCACGGTGCGCCGCATAACTTGTGGCTACTCCCGGGAGATGATATCTGCAATGACGGAACCGGAAACAGCGATTTCGAAGCCTTCTCACCTCTGAACGGTGCTAACAACCGCGTAGCCGTGGTATGGGATCGCTACTATCAAATCATTGCGCGCGCCAATTTTGTCCTCGACAAACTGGAAGATCCGTCAATTCAAGCAGTTTACGTCACACCCGGATTGATCGACAACAACAAAGGCGAAGCACTGTTCTTCCGCTCCTATTGTTTCTACAAACTTTGGGATTATTACCGTAAAGCACCGATTCAAGAAAACCGTATCACTCAAATCAGTGATGCCTATCTTCCTCCGTCAAGCGGCTTTGAAATGCTCGATAAGGCGATTGCTGACCTTGAGAAAGCGGTTGATTTGCTGCCGGCATCATGGCCAGCCAAATATAAAGGTCGTGTTTTTAAAGATTCGGCACTCGGCCTGTTGGTTAAAGCCTATACAATGAGAGCTTGTTACAACAACAAAAATACCGATGATTACCAAAAGGCTATCGCAGCATACGAAAAAATTACGACCCGTCACCTAATGCCCAATTTTGGTCAAAATTTTGATTATCGATTTGAAAACAATGATGAATCAATCTTCGAATTTCAGGCTAGCCACGCCCCAACGCAGGATAACGCATGGCTCGACAACAATTTTGGCGGTGATGTTGGCCAAATGGGTGCACAATACATTTACTGGACTGCATACTGGGGAAACTATGCCAGCGGCACCTTTGGGCCATCGGATAAAATGATTGCCGCATTTAATCCGGCCGATCCACGACGCGACGAAACTTTCCGTTTATCGACCAAAGTGGTAGACCTGGGCGGTTGGTGGTGGACAACTTTCCTTTGGGGGAAATTCCAAAATTACCACATGGTAAAATACATCAATGGCGACAGGGGCGATTGTCTCGAAGAAACGTGGAGCATATCCTCTGCAAACAATACCCGCCTGATTCGTTTTGCCGATGTAAAACTATGCGCAGCTGAAGCTTACCTTGCAACAGGCAAAGCTGACAAAGCGCTGAAAGAGGTCAATGATATACGCGAACGTGCCAGAAAATCGACTGCTGATGGTAGCGAAGCAGCTGTTCCAGCAGCATACGCTTCTGTTGACATACAAAAGATCATGGACGAACGCTTTATCGAACTTTGTGGCGAAGAAGGGCATCGATGGACCGACCTTCGTCGCTGGCATGCTGCCGGTTACATCAACCTTGGCACTTGGAGTGCTACAGATTTCGGCTATAAATACGAAGCTGAAAACTTCGACTTCGATGTCAATAAACATCTGCTGTATCCCATTCCAATTTCGGAACTCGACCGCAACCCACTAATGGCAGCTAGTGGAAACAATCCAGGTTATTAATTCGAACCTCAATTCTTTTCAACACGATGGCAGGCGATATGCCTGTCATCGTTCTTTTATCGTTTCTTCTATCAGAAGATAGGTAACCGTTTGCGGCCTATTTTCATTTCGATGCCGGCCGGACTCTCTATTATTTTAATCAACAAAAGATGAGAACTATATCATACAAATTATTTGCGGCACTATTCCTGATGCTATGGATATCGGCTTGCGGAAAGTCGAACAGTTCAACCGGCACCGATGAGCCGGACTCCGATCCCAGCCTGCCTAAAGTCAGTATTACCGTTGATAAAGCAATTAAATATCAAACCATTGAAGGATTTGGTTTTTTTGGCGCAGCTGATGTTTGGTGGAACAGCGAATCAGGGCTTTGGAACGACGCCTGGGCTCAAAAAGCTATTGGCGATTTAGGAATCACCATGTGGCGCAACGAGATATACCCGACATCAACACCAAATTCGCCACAAGATGCAAGCTGGGACAAACAAAAAGGAGTCGTAAAAAAGCTAAAAGAGATGGCCACGCAGTTCAATACAGAATTGCGCATGATTGCCACGGTATGGAGCCCACCCGAAAACATGAAATGGGAGGCCCAAATGAGTTGGGCAGGCGATGAAAATGCAACACGCAATCCCGGCAATGTTTCCACGAAAAACGGGGGGACATTGAATCCCAATATGTATAACGAATATGCCGATTATCTCAATTCACATATCAAACTCTATGCCGATCTGGGCATTAACCTGTATGCCATTAGCCTGCAAAACGAACTGATGTTTAAGCAGACATTCAATTCATGCATTTACACTTCGGTATGGTACAATGATTTACTCACGAATGTCGTACCCCGTATTAAATCGGTCTACCCTAACATCAAAATCTTCGGTTCAGAAAACATGTTAGAGATGGAAGGAAAGGACGAGAATTGGCAGTGGTTTTATCACAATGCCCTCAAAAAGAACAGTCAGGCTGCTGCCAATATCGATGTTCTCGCAGTACACGGCTATTCCGACGGAGTAGCAGCATCATCGGGTTCGGCGTTAGCCAAAATGTGGACCAACCACTATGAACAATTGGCCAAACCGATGAACAAAGTGTCGTGGATGACGGAAACATCGGGATATGTTGACGACTGGCAAAAAACGAACAACAAACCCGGTGCCCTTAATCTGGCAATGGATATTCATTCAGCCCTTTTCTATGGGAATATCAGCGCATGGGTGTGGTGGCAAGGCAGTCAGGCTGATGTACTTGGCGAATTTAACCTGATGAAAGGCACGACTGTCGGGAAAAGATATTACGCATCAAAACATTTTTACCGATATATTCGTCCGGGTGCTGTAAGGGTTAAATCGGTATCAGACAGCGAGGAACTTTTTGTGACAGCATTTGAAAACAGCAAAAAAACAAGTCACACCATTGTCATTATCAATACTTCATCCGACAAATCGCTGACGATATCCGGCTCCGATCTTCCCGTAACTTTTAAAATGTTCAGGACCAATGCTACAGACGAAAACTGTAAGTTTATCTCAGAAATTAAAATCAATAGTGCATTTGTGATCCCGGCCAATACCATTATCACCCTGTTAGCGGGCAACGACACGCTGTAAACTCATAATGGCAACCACAACTACGAAATCATGAAACAGAATATTCTAATCGTGTTGTTTCTCTTTTCCATTCAGGCTGTAGCCTTACAGCCATCGAAAATTCGTTTATTGGTTAGAGCCGACGATATCGCATCTTTTCACGATGCCAATATTGCCTGCATCCAATCGGCCAATGAGGGTATTGTCCGGAGTATTGAAATCATGGTTAATTGTTCTTGGTTTCCGGAAGCCGTAGAAATGCTCAACAAAAATCCATCCGTCGATGTTGGTTTGCACCTAATGGTAACCAGCGAATGGGATGAGATAAAGTGGCGCCCGCTCACCACCGCTTCGTCGATAACTGACAAAAACGGTTACTTCTATCCTTCCATTTGGGGAGCCCAAGACGATACCAAACATCTGCTTCACGCAAACTGGAATATTAAAGAACTCGAAAAAGAACTCCGTGCTCAAATAGAACTTGGGAAAAAGAACCTTCCTCAAGCAAGTCATATTTCAGCGCATATGGGCTTTAGCCACATGGCACCGGTGGTAAAAAATTTAGTAAATAAATTGGCCGGAGAGTATCATCTGGCAACAGAAGATGAGATTACCGTTCAATCGTTCGATGGTTGGGGAGATGCCACTAACAGTAAAGAAGCCATAGCCCGTTTTATTGTTAATCTGCGCCAACTCAAACCTGGCGATTATCTCTTTGTCGAACACCCGGGCCTCGACCGAAGCGAAATGCAAGCCGTTAAACGAAATGTTGCAGCCGACCGACAGATAGTTACCGATGTTTTTACCTCACCCGAAGTAAAGTCAGCCATCGATGAACTGGGGATTGAGTTGGTCAGCTACTCCGATCTCATCAACACAAAAAACTGACAATCAACAACATCAAATCATGAAAAAAATAGTTCTCCCGATAATCTTTTGCCTTTGGTGCCACATTCTGGCCGGACAGGCAATATTCAGCAGTGATGCAGGCCGTTACAAAAAAATTCTTGATGATTTAAAAGCTAACCTTTACTCAAGTGAGTACCTGAAAAAAGTTGAACTCGACGGGAAAGAGCGACAGATGTTTATTTCGTGGGTTCGCGACCATATCCACACCATGAAAGCCTATAAATACTGGGAGAAAGACATGGGTAGCTATATCGACTTTTTCATCGGACGACAATCGGCTAAAGGAATGTACTACGACTACTGGGAATCATATAAAAATCAAAATGTTGGACAACTTTTTTTCACCAACTGTTTCGACCGGCAGTTCTATTTTGTGGATGTCGAAAACCAGAATTTCTTTTTCCGTATGCCCATGGAAGCCGACCTCGAATACCTGCTGGTTGAAGGCGTTTACACCAACTGGCAAACATCAGGAGATGTGGAATATCTGAAAAAATGGCTGCCTGCACTCGAAAAAGGCATGAAATACCTGATGACCGACCCCTTGCGCTGGTCGGATAAAAGCCTGCTCGTAAAACGGCCGTACACCACCGACACCTGGGACTATACTTCGCAGCCCGACAGCCTGAAAGGTGTCGACCGCCTGTTGGGTCACATCGACAATACTGAAAAAACGCCGAAAGGTATCATGCACGGCGACAACAGCGGCATGGTGCAGGCCTGCCGCCAGTTGGCCGAACTTTACACTGCATCAGGCAAACACGAAAAAGCCAAAGAATGGGCTTTGCAGGCCGATGTTTTTCTTCAACGCCTGAACTCAGTTTGCTGGAACGGTAAATTCTATTCGCATTTTGTCCCCGAAGATCCGTATCCAGCCCATATCAAATCCGACCCGCTCAATTCGGTTGGATTGTCGAATACTTATTCGATGAACCGCGGCACGACAACACCAGAGATGGCCGCATCGATTATCGAAACCTACCGCGATATCGAAAATAAAACGGCTTCGTATTCTTTGGCCGGATGGTACGGCATCTACCCTTTTATCGAACCTCATTTTGGTAATTATGCCGTTGGCGAATATATGAACGGGGCGATTCTTCCATTGGTTGGAGGCGAATTATGTAAAGCCGCATTTCAGAACGGGTATGAAGAATATGCTGTCGAACTGTTAAAGAAAGTTGAATTGATTCTCGAAAAAAACGGGGACAAACTTCCGGGCTGCGTTAGTTGGAACGGAATTGCTCAAAAAGAAGCAATTCCTGCCGAGTGGGGACAAGCGGCTTTTGTAAGCGCCATGATTGAAGGACTGGCAGGCGTTGTTGATAAAGGTATCCAGTTCAGTGAGGTGGAAATATCGCCGCGCTGGTACTTTGCCGGTGTCGATAGCACCTCGGTAACCGTTGGTTACGGAAATGATGGTAACCAGGTGAAATACAGCTATTTCTTTAAACCGAAAAAGAAGGAGTTAAAAATCACTACCTCCGGGATATTCAAAAAATTTACACTGCGGGTTCCTGTACCTGAAAACTGCAAAACGGCCACTGCCTCGATAAATGGTAAGAAAGCGGTGGTTGAGGTTCAACAGGTAAATGCCTCGCGCTACATGTCGATTGAAGGACAGGGAAATAAAAATGCCATTAAAATGAACTTCAGATAAAACGATAATCTATGAAACCAACTGTCACCATAGCTTATTTTATATTGGCTATCCTGTTTTGCTCCTGTACGAAACCCAAAGAAAACAAAACCATTTCACTCGACAGCAACTGGCAGTTCCGCAAAGCCGGCGATACCGAATGGCTCCCGGCCAAAGTGCCGGGCTGTGTGCATACCGATTTGCTCGACCACAAAAAATTCCCGACCCCTTCTTCAGGAAATGAAACCGACCTGAACGCTGATTTAAAAATGAACACTATTTTCAATTCATACTAAACCAATAGTTAAATTTGATTACCGGCAAACTAAATACAAAAATCTATGAGCCGAAAATTCATACTTGGGGCATTTTTCTGTCTGATTATTCAGCAGTTACCCCTTCAGGCACAGGTGGCCAAAACTGCCGAAGTAAAAGCGTTTAACGGAAAACCATCGTTGTTTGTTGACGGACAAGTGGTTACGCCCGACTTTTACGCCCTTACCCATGCCTATGGTGCCCGCTGGAGTTGGGAGGAAGTGCCGCAACGCAACCTGAAAAACTTTTGCGACATCGGGATTCGTTTGTTTCAGCTCGATTTGTATTTCGAAGACATCTGGTACCAGGGCAGCGACTCGCTTGACATTGCCAAAGCGCAACGCCAGGTGCGCGGCTTGCTGGATGTTTGTCCCGACGCAGGGGTGGTCATTCGTGTGCATGTAAACGCGCCATTCTGGTGGAATGAAGCAAACCGCGATGAATGCACTTTGTACGGCGATGGCCCTGTTGACCAAAGAACTTATGGCCCACCTTTCAACAATGAAGATGGCGATGTGGACCGACCCTTGCGTGCCAGCCTCGCTTCGATGAAATGGCGCAAAGAAAGTGGTGAAAAACTGGTTGAGTTTTGTAAACGAATGGCTGCCACAAAAGAAGGCCAATCGGTTATCGGAATTCATGTTTCAGGTGGCATTTATGGCGAATGGCATTACTGGGGCTTTATCGGTCATGACCCCGATTTGGGAATTCCAATGACCAATTATTTCAGAGATTGGTTAAAGAACAAATATAAAACCATTGAAGCGTTGCAGAAAAGCTGGGGAACAAAGGACTTTTCTTTCGAAAATGCAACAGTGCCCGGTACCGATGAGCGAAACAAAACCACCGACAGCATTTTCAGGAATCCTGAAAACGAACAAAGAGTGATTGACTATTTCACCGCCCAACAACAGGTAGTTGCCGAGGATATTGAGTATTTCTGCAAAATTGTAAAAGAGAGCTGGCCCCGAAAGTTGATTGTGGGTGTGTTTTACGGCTATTTTCACATGACCTTTTGCCGCCAGGCAAGCGGCGGGCATTTGTTTATCGAGCGTATCCTGAATTGCCCGTACATTGACTACCTCTCGGCACCTCAAAGCTATTGGGAAGAAACTCAGAATGCAGGCGGTTCGGGAAATTCGCGGGGAGTTGTGGAATCGGCTCTGCTCAACGGAAAACTTTGGCTCGATGAATTGGACAACGGACATTTGGCCAAACCACCAGCCGCCGATGCGGCCCGCAGCAATGGCAATTTCGATACCAAATACCAACCAGTTGCAAGTCGCAGCGCTTTACTGCCTTTGATGCGCGGAACCGGGTTTTGGTACTACGATTTTGGCCCCCGAAACAGTTTTGGCTGGTGGGACCATCCAACGTATCTGAAAGAAGCCAAAGCCATCAAAGAGATTTTCGACCGCCGACTGAATATGAAATTCCAGCCTGTTGCGGATGTTCTGCTCGTTTGGGACCAGGAAAGTTTTTACCATGTAAAAAACGGCTGGACACCCGTTGCCTATAACCAACTCGACCACGCGCTTGAACAACTGCTGCGAGCAGGGGCAACCACCGATAACATTTACCTCTTCGACCTCTCAAAAGCTGATTTAAAGCGCTACAAACTGGTAATGTTTATGAGTACCTACAAAATGAGCGAAAGTCAGCGAACTTTTATCAAAAACAAAGTGGCTTCGGAAGGAAGAACCTTGGTGTTCAACTATTTACCCGGATATACCGACGGTACGAAAAATGATTTTGGCTTTGTGAAGGATGTTACTGGTTTTGAACTGAAAAAGGTGGTTTGCAACGATAAATGGACGATTCAGGTAAAAAACCCGGACTTCAGTTACCAGATGGAAGGCCCAATCAACCCGCTGGTGGTAATAAACGATTCTAAAGCCGAAGTTTTATCGGAGTTCGACGGAGGCAAGGGTGTTGCCATGGCGCGAAAATCATTGAAGGATGCCAAAATAGTCTATTCTACCGTTCCTATTAACGGAACGGCTGTTTTTAGAGAGCTGTTTCGTGAAGCCGGCTGTCATATTTACAACGAAACCGCCGATTTTACCTATGCCAATTCAGGAATGATCATGATTCACACCAAAGATGGCGGCAAGCGCACCATTCATTTAAAAAATGGAAAAATTTTGAATATCGATATCCCACCCTTCTCAACCTGGTTGATGGATGCAGAAAATGGGACGGTGATTTTTAAATAACCTGATTTTATAACAAAAAAAAATATCACCATGAATATAAGGAGAATAGCAGTATCGGCCCTAATGTTATTTAGCATCCAACTTCAGGCAAGAGAGTACAATATTCTTGATTTTGGAGCGGTTAAAGAACAACTGTCAACAAGCGCCATTCAAAAGGCAGTGAACGAATGCTTTAACAATGGTGGCGGACGTGTAGTTGTTCCTGCCGGGACTTTTATTACCGGAACCATCATCCTGAAAAGCAATGTTAACCTTTATCTTGAAAATGGAGCGGTATTGCTGGGCAGCACGACTATCGACGATTATAAAATAGAAGGAAAAACCCTGGGGATGGTTTTTGCCGAAGATGCCTGCAATGTGGGTATTTCGGGCTTGGGAACCATCGATGCAAGCGGCAACAGCTTTTACGATTTCAAGCTGAATCATATTTACGACGAATTTGAAAAGAACCGTACCCGCCAGAAAGAGAACTACATGCCCGAAGGAACATTTTTTACCGATGGACCGGTTGAAAGAACCACCGCACCCGGAATGACCCTGGTTTTCTTTCATTGTACCAAAGTTTCGGTTACCGGAATTACCATTAAAGACACCCCGGTTTGGGCTACACGGTTTGGCTATTGCGATAATGTTTTCATCGATGGCGTTACCATCCGCAATAACCTGCTGGTCCCCAACAGCGATGGAATTCATTGCACAGCTTCGCGAAATATCCGCATTTCAAATTGCGACATTGTTGCCGGCGACGATTGCATTGTTCTCACCGGATTTACTTTCGATGAGGAAGTCCCGGGCTTCAAACCCGATGAACAGGCAGCACACCAATACGGTAATAAAACCATTTATGGCGAAAATATGGTGGTTACCAACTGCATTTTGCAGTCGAGTTCTGCCGGTATCCGCATCGGTTATGGCCAGCATCCCATTCGCCGTTGCTCGTTTACGAACATCATTATCCGCGATTCGCACCGGGGTATTGGCATTTTTGCGCACGATGCCTCCAACATCGAAGACCTCATTTTCTCCGATTTCACCATCGAAACCAGGCTGCTAAACGGTCAGTGGTGGGGGCACGGCGAACCCATTCATTTGTCGTCCATCTCAAGATTTCCGGGGCAACCGGCAGGCCAAATCAAAAATGTTCAGTTCAACAATATCAATGCTATTGGCGAACAGGGCATTTTGGTTTTTGGCCAGAAAGAAAGCCCAATGGAAAACATTCAGTTCAACAATGTGCAACTGAAGATGAGGAAAGGAAAAGAAACAATGGCCTATGGCGGAAATTTTGATTTGCGGCCGGCTTCTCCCAAGTCTATGCAGATTTTTGAACACGATATTCCGGGCATTTATGCGCAACATGTAAATACACTGTCTGTTCGCGATTTCAATCTCAGTTGGAACAACGATTTACCAGCCTTTTTTACCCACGGCATTGAATGTTTGGAAGTGAAAGATTTGCTCATTACTGATTTTGTTGGCAATCCGAATCCAAATTCGCCCGGAAGCAAAAAAATCATGTTAAAAAATTCGGCTTACCGAAAATAAAAAACCATAACCTATGCCAATCAAAAAAATAAATGGCGAAAAGTTGCATATAGCTCAAGCTGGCAATAACTTTTTGGTTCAATTGTCCCAAACATCAGATTTTGTATAGCCATAATGATTAGAGTAAGTAATATCCAGATTAATAATCATCTTAAATAGTCAAAATGAGAAAGCTTTTATTTATTTCAATCCTCTTGTATGCTATCAATGTAACCGGTCAGGTAACCACTTGGCAGGCGCCCGAAGGTTTCGCGTCTGTCAAGTACTACTCGGTTAAAGTCAACGGAGTGCAGGTTCCGGTATTCGATACGCCCATCGCATCGTATGCCATTTTCGATTTCGAAGGTGAAGCCAATGTCGAAGTAAATACCATGTACGATGTGCGTTGGGTCGATGTAAGACCACTTCGCTGGAATCTGAAGCCTACCTACACGAGCGACAACTCGTTTACCTTCAACATGAAAGAACCGGCCAACCTAAGCCTTGAACTCAATGGACGGATTCGTCAGCAACCGCTTTTTATTTTCGCCGGAAAACCAGAGACCGGCCGCCCTTCGAAGTCGGATAAAAATGTTATCTGGTTCGAAAGCGGGAAACTGTATCCCGATGTAAAACTTGAACTACAAGATAATCAGACTGTCTATATCGAAGGAGGTGCAGTAGTTCAAGGATATATTTACGCTACAGGTAAAAAGAACATCAAAATCAAGGGGCGTGGCATTCTCGATGGTTCGTTTAACCGCACAACTGAAGGCAACAACAACCGATTTATCCATTTCGAAAGTTGTGAGCATGTACAAATCAGCGATATCACGCTCCACAATGGCACTACATGGCAAACGGCACTTTTCCATTGCAATAAAGCAACGATTGATGGGATCAGGATTGTCAGCGAAAGCGGTGGAGACGATGGGATGGACATCTTTCGATGCACCAATGTATTAGTTGACAATATTTTCGCCCATACTAAAGACGATTGTATCGCCATCAAATCGGGCGGGAAATATCCGCCCGAACACCCCACCGATAATATTCTGGTAAAAAATTGTGTATTCTGGAACTCGATTTGGGGAAATGCTGTAGAAGTTGGGTTTGAGCTCTATTCAAACGAAGTTAAAAATATACGTTTTGAGAATATTGATATCATCCATGTCGAAGATGGAGCAACACTGAGTATTCATAATGCTGGGCAAGCGCATGTTCAAAATATTGTTTTCGAAAACATTAGAATCGAGGACAGTCGCCAGAAACTGATCGACCTCGCCATTTTCTTCTCGCAATGGGGCCCCGACGGCATCCGAGACCCAGAGTTCACCACAAAAAATTATCTTCATGGTGCCTGGGATGGAGTACAAAAAATCCCTGTCGGCAAAGAAGAGTATCACCGGCAGTTCCGGGGGACTATTAGCGATATTATTTTTAAAGATATTCAAGTAGTTGGAGGCCTCTTCCCCTTCTCTGTTTTTCACGGTTTTGACAGCGAAAAGAAAGTTTCGAATGTTCAGATTGAAAACCTTACCTATATGGGCAAGCGCATTGTAACCAAAGAAGAAGCTAAAATCAAAGAACAGAATAGCGAAAATATTTCGATAAAATAACTGAAATGCTTCGCGATGCGTACTTACACACCATTGCGTCTGATTTCAGTTGTCAAACCATACTTTCTTTTTTATTGAAATGTAGTAAAGCCAAAGTCCATGACAAAAAGTTCGTACAGGATGCTTGTTGCACCCCAAATGAAACCGGTTCATTGACGCATCACAAACAATAATTCGTTTCTATAAATTAAAATCAAGCGATGAAAAAAATCCTTCTGATTATTCCACTGCTACTGTGCCCACTGGCTTTCTTTGCCCAAACAATAATAATCGAAGAGCTGAAAATTGACCGCCAGGTCACCCCTCTCGGGTTCGATAATCTAACCCCGGAGTTTAGTTGGGAACTAATATCAGAGCATCGAAATATACAGCAATCAGCCTGGGAAATCATTGTGGCCGACGACCTGCATCATTTGGAAAATGGCAGGGCAAACTGCTGGAAAAGCGGAAAACAAACTGGCAGTAAAACCTTTGGAATACCCTATGCCGGAGTTCAATTTAAGCCATTTACACGTTACTTCTGGAAAGTAAGAGTCTGGGACCAGCAAGGAAATATATCAGATTGGAGCAAAGCCAGCTGGTTCGAAACTGCTATGCTGAAAGATTCTGATTGGAAAGCGGAGTGGATTACAGATGACAAACCATTGCCTGTTGCTGATGAAGATTTCTATAAAGATTTGCCCAACCCCTTGTTGCGGAAAACGTTCACAGCAAAAAAAGAGATTCGTTCTGCTCGTTTATACATGATTGGACTCGGTTATCCAGTCGCTTTCCTCAACGGAGAACGAATTGGAGACCATATGCTCGACACTCCTTGGACACAATTTAATAAAGAGCTTCTTTACACCACTTTCGACATCTCAAACTTAATCAGAAAGGGGGAAAATGCCATCGGCATCATGTTGGGAAATGGATGGTATAATCCGATGCCTTTAAAAATGTTTCAGCGCTGGAACCTGCGCGACGCACTTACGGTTGGCAAGCCCGCAGTAAAAGCACAATTGCGCATTACCTATAACGATGGCAGTGTCGAGACCATTGCAACAAATAACGGTTGGCAAGCAGGCCATGGGCCAGTATTGATGAATAGCGTTTATTTGGGCGAAAAATATGATGCCCGTCTGGAACAAAAAGGGTGGTGCGAACCTCATTTCGACGCTAAACACTGGGTAAATGCAACTATAATCGATGGGCCAAGAGGCAAACTAATAGCGAATTATATTCCTCCGGTTAGGGTTACACGAATATTAAAACCGGTCAAAATGAGTGAACCTAAGCCAGGGTGCTTTATATTCGATTTTGGGCAAAACTTTGCTGGTGTGCCAACCTTAAGAGTAAAAGGACCAGCAGGTACAACGGTCACATTGCGTGGCGGCGAAGATCTTCATGCCGACGGTTCATTAAATTATTTGACGGTTATTGCTGGCCAATTAAAAGCGATGTGGAATCTGCGCGGAGGCCCCGGATGCCCCGATGACCCCATGATGGTAATTTCTTACACACTGAAAGGCGAAGGAGAAGAAATTTTCATACCACAATTCACCTTCTCATCTTTCCGTTATATAGAGGTGACCGGCTTCCCGGGAAAACCCAATTTAAGTACTGTCGAAGGGCTAAGAATGAACAGCGATATTCACGAAACAGGCTCCTTCTCTTGTTCGAACGATATGTTCAACCGGATACAACAAATGGCGAAATGGACTTTCCTTAGCAATCTGTTCAGCGTTCAGAGCGACTGCCCTGCTCGCGAAAAGTTCGGCTATGGTGCTGATATCGTTACAACTGCCGAAGCTTTTAGTTACAATTTTGATATGAGTAAATTTTATCGCAAAACGGTACGTGATTTTGCCAACGATGTGCGGCCCAATGGCGGAATGACCGAAATTGCCCCAAATATCGGGATAAATCAGGAAGGATTTGGCGGTGAAACCGGATCGACAGGATGGCAACTGGCCTACCCATTCGCTATTAAATTGTTACACGATTACTATGGTGACAATAAAACTGCCGAAGAACAGTATGAAAATCTGAAACGGCAGGTTGACTTTATGCACCACTCAACCCCGGATCACATCGTAAAAAGCTGCATCAGCGACCATGAAAGCATCGATCCTAAGCCAGTAACATTCTCGGCAACTGCATTTTATTATCATCATATTTTAATTTTATGCGAAATAGCCTCATACTTGAATAAGCAGAATGATAGAATAACATATGAAATGCTGGCAAGCGAAGTGAAGGAGGCAATGGTCAAGCAATTTCTGAAACCCGGAAGCGGACAATTCGACTCGGGGACACAGGCCGCGCAACTGATTGCCTTTTGGTATGATTTGGTTCCCGAAACTGAAAAAACAGCCGCTTTCGACAATTTATTGCTTGAGATTTTTAACAAACATAAAGGACACCTCTCAACCGGGATTTTTGCAACCAAATTTATGTTCGACTTTTTCAGGGAGAAAAATCGCAACGATGTAACCTATTCCATTGCGAATCAACGCGACTTTCCAGGATGGGGCAATATGCTTTCCAATGGTGCAACAACATTATATGAATCGTGGCAATATCCCGATACTGTTGCTTCGCAAAACCATCCAATGTTTGGATCAATTTCAGAATGGTTTTACAAATCGCTGCTTGGCATAAACACTGTAGCCCCAGGGTTTTCAAAAATAGAAATAAAACCTCAACCAGCTGGCGATCTATCTTGGGCTAAAGGAAGTTACCACTCCATGTCGGGATTAATAGCCGTCGATTGGAAAATAGAAGGAGTCAAGTTTAAAATGAAAGTATCAGTCCCGGCAAACGTTACGGCCACTATTTACCTCCCGGCACTTCCGAACTCAAAAATAATGGAAAGTAAAAAAGAAATTAATCAAGAAAATGGCTTAAAATTGAGTGGCTTCCGTGATGGCTATGCCATTTTGGACACTGGCTCAGGAAATTACGATTTTGAGTCGATTTATCAACCATAATTGTTAAATTACCGGCAACACCAAACAACTTACAGACCATGAACAAGATTAGCTTATTTGTTATTGCCCTGCTTGCGCTTTTCTTCACTAAAACAAACGCGCAGATGGCAACATTTGTGCCAAAAGAAAAAATCAATCCTGCTTTACTTAACAACCATTGGAATGCCATGTGGATTAAACCGGCAAATGGCCAGGTACTCGACTATGGCGTTTTCCATTTTCGAAAAAATTTCAACATAAGCAAACTGCCGAATGAATTCATCGTTCATCTTTCAGCCGATAACCGGTATCGTTTTTTTGTCAATGGACAACCAATATGCTTTGGTCCGGCCCGAGGCGATTTAGCTCACTGGTTTTACGAAAGTGTAGATATTGCGCCTTTTCTGAAAGAGGGAAAGAACCAATTGGCCGCCATTGTCTGGAATTTTGGAGAACAGAAACCCTGGGCACAATTCTCAATTAAAACAGCTTTTATTCTGCAAGGAAATTCAGAGGTTGAAGAAGTTGTCAATACCAACCAGTCATGGAAGGTTATGCGTAACGAAGCTTACCAACGACCCGATGTCCACTCCTTGGGACAATTCATTGTTGTTGGGCCGGGCGATAAAGTCGATGCATCGCTTTTCCCCTGGGGATGGGAATTGCCTACGTTCGACGACACACAATGGCCATCGGCCATAACCGAAGATGTTGGCCATCCGCGTGGCGTTGGAACCGACATCAACTGGGTACTGACTCCGCGTCGTATTCCGGCAATGGAAACAAAATGGCAAAAATTTGCATCAGTGCGCCGTAGTAATGCACCTAATTTGCAACCCGAGGGTTTTCTTTCCGGAACCGAAAGCTGGACAATTACAGCAAACCAGAATACAACAATTTTGCTCGATCAGGGAACCCTCACTACCGGCTACCCTGAATTTACTATTTCCGGAGGAAAAGGAACGACAATACGCTTCACTTACGCCGAATCACTTTTCGACAAAAAGGGACAAAAAGGAAACCGTAATGAGATTACAGAAAAGGAAATTAAAGGATACTCCGATATTTTTATACCTGACGGAAGCCATCAGCGGGTTTTCCGTCCACTTTGGTTTCGCACCTGGCGCTATCTTCAGATCGATATCGAAACCGGAGACGAACCTCTTATTATCGAAAATCCGGTAAGCCAGTTTGCTGCTTATCCACTCAAGGCCAATGGAGTTTTCGAATCAGATAATAAGGAATTACAGCAAATTTGGGAAGTTGGATGGCGGACTGCAAGGCTATGTGCCAACGAAACTTACTACGATTGCCCCTACTACGAACAACTCCAATATGTAGGCGATACCCGTATTCAGTCACTGATATCGCTTTATGTATCGGGCGACGACCGATTAGTCCGCAACGCGCTTTTGCAATACGACGAATCGCGCTTTTACGAGGGGCTTACCCAAAGTCGATATCCATCGGCCAGTCCACAGGTAATCCCGCCATTTTCACTCTACTGGATCGATATGGTGCACGATTACTGGACTTTACGCGATGATCCTGAATTTGTAAAAGGGTTTCTCGGAGGTATCGATAATGTAATGGAATGGTTTATCCGTCGGGTCGATCCGGTAACCGGAATGGTAGGTAAAGTCGAATACTGGAACTTTGTTGATTGGACCCTCGAATGGCCATGGATTGCTGCCAACCGCATTGGCGGCGTGCCCAAAGGTGCTCGCAACGACGGACAATCATCAATTCTTACGATGCAACTGGCCTATGCAGCAAGTCGGGCAGCCGAGCTCCATCAAGAATTGGGCGATCTGCACAAAGCCACAACCTATCAAACTTTGGCCAAAAGCCTAACCAACGCAACATATCAACATTGCTGGGACAAACAAAAAAACTATTTGGCCGATACCCCCGAAAAGAGCGATTTCAGTATGCACGCGCAAATCTTTGGCGTACTAACCAATACCATTCCCGAAAAAGATCAGCAACCATTTATCCTTCGGTTTATCAATGACAAGAGCCTTTTTCAACCCACCATGTATTTCAGGTTTTATTTGACCCAGGCATTGAAAAAATGCGGTCTGGCCAACCATTATCTTGAAACGCTTGATTTGTGGAAAGAAATGATCAACAAAGGGTTGACCACATTTGCCGAAAACCCCGACCCGGCACGTTCCGATTGCCATGCCTGGAGTTCTAGCCCAAACTACGATTTTCTGGCTACAGTGGCTGGTATCAGGCCTGCATCTGCCGGTTTCCGCACTGTTGTTATTGAACCTGCATTAGGAGAGTTGCACTTCATCCGCGGCAAGATGCCACATCCCGAAGGTGAAATTTTGTTCGATTTAAAACGCGAGGGAGAGAAGGGATTATCAGGAACAATCGTTCTGCCGGGTAAACTAACTGGTACTTTCCATTGGAATGGAGTGTCCGTTTCAATAAAGCCAGGAATGAATCCAGTTTCAGTGAAATAAACAAAGCCGCATCTCCTGCCGACCAACAAAGCATCCAACTTTGAAAGGAGGTGCGGTTATTTTAATAACGAGTAAAAGAGAATAAAATGATCAATTTTAAGTTGCCAATTTTATCGCTGATTATTTTTTTAATGAGCGGTGCTGCCAGTTGTAGTTCCAAAGATCGGATTACACCCGAAGAGCCTTATACAAGCGACGAATTCTTTGTTTCGCCAACCGGCAGTGATACCAACACAGGTTCGCGCGAAAAACCGTTGCAAACCATTCAAGCCGGCATTTTTAAACTTTCGATGGGTATGGGAAAGACATTGACCATTCTGGAAGGGAGTTACGAACCCGGGGCAATGATTAATATCAAATTAAAAGGAAGTGAAACCCGTCAGTTTCTGATTCGTGGGGATATAGGGAAGCACATTACCGTAGATGGGAGTAAATTCAACATCACGCCCGGGACACAATATCCCTACAACAACGGATTACTCAATATCGACCAATCGGAGTGGCTGACCCTTCAGAATATTACCGTTAAAAATTCACACCGGGCGGCTATTAATATCCAACAAAGCAGCCATATCAACATTATAAATTGCAAAACAGAGAATAGCCTCTCTCCCGGCATTTCAGCCTGGCAAGGCTGTAGCTATATCAAAGTACTGGGGAACACGGTTATCAATGCCAACAATATGGGTATGAGTTGGGATACTTACACTGGCAGCGAAGCTCCCCATGAGGCCATCAGCATGGCAGGGCCGCATCATTTCGAAGTGGCATGGAACCATGTATATAACTGTAAAAAAGAGGGAATTGATGTAAAAGAAACTGCCGCCCACGGTGTGGTCCACCACAACTATGTGCATCATCTCGACCGACAAGGTTTATATGTCGATGCTTGGTTTGGGCAACTGGAAGACATCGAATTTCGCGACAACGTGGTCCACAACTGCGAAGCAGGAATCGCGGTTTCGTCGGAAGAAGGGCCCGACACTAAAAATATCCGCATCCACCACAATCTGGCCTATAACAACCGCGCCACCGGGCTCTTTTTCAGCCGTTGGGGTGCCGACAACCTTCGCGAAGATCTGAAAATTTACAATAATACCTTTTACCAGAACGGCTGGGGTATTGGCATGTCGGGCGACCCGCAATACTGGCTCAACGGCGGCTGCTTCATTTACTCCACCAATCTGAAAAAGATTATCATCACCAATAATATCTTTGCCCGCAATATCCCTTTCGAGATTGGCTTTTCTGAGAAATATGGAACGGTTATCCCGGCCGACAAACAGATAGAAATCAGTTACAACCTGATTCAGGATATTAACGTCCGCGAATGGCCATTTTACCTTTCAACCTGGATTAAAGAGAGCGTTTGGCCAACGAAAGGAAGCAACTACAAAGAGGGCGACCCGCAATTTACCAATCCTGCATCGGGCGATTTTACGCTCAAATCGAACTCTCCGGCCATCAACGCTGGAAACCCATTATTCCCTAATCCGGGCAATTCATCAAGCGACATTGGCGCTTTCCCGTACGGAACAACATCGGACACTTTCTGGTGGAAGAATAATTTTCCGCCAGTTATTGATTTGAATTCGCTAAATTAACATCGAATTAACCACCAAAAAACGACTAAAAATGGACCGCAGAAATTTTCTTTCCCGTTCGGTAGCATCAGCCACCGCCATCAGTGCAACAACCATTTTGCCCTCATCGGTTTGGGCTGCAAAAGGATTTGCACCGAGCGACAAGGTAAATGTTGCCTTGATTGGTTGCCGGAACATGGGTTTTGGCATTTTAAACCACCATCTCTCCTATCCCGAAGTAAACTGTGTTGCGCTTTGCGATGTCGATGAAAATGTGCTCAACGAAAAGGCCGCCGAAATAAAATCCAAGTACGGACAAACGCCCAAACTTTACAAAGATTTCCGTCTGATGCTCGAGCAAAAAGATATCGATGCGGTAATTATTGGAACGCCCGACCATTGGCATTGTCTCACTTATGTGAATGCACTTCAGGCCGGAAAAGATGTTTATGTTGAGAAACCTATGGCCAATACAATTGCCGAATGCAATTTCATGGTAAAGGCGGCCGGCCGTTACCCGCAAGTGGTTCAGGTCGGGCAGCAGCAGCGAAGCGGTTTTATCTTCAACAAAGCAATGGAACTGGCCAAGAGCGGCAAAATTGGGAAATTGCGTAAAGTCAATATCTGGGCCAATTTCGAATATGGCGTCGGTACCGATATCTACCCCGACAGCAATCCTCCTCCCGGCGTCGATTACGAGCTGTGGCTCGGTCCGGCTCCCAAAAGGCCGTTTAATCAGGCACGGTTTCACGGATCATGGCGCCATTACTGGGATTACGGTGGCGGATTGATGTCCGACTGGGGCGTTCACCTTATCGATATGGGATTATGGGTGAAAGACGATGTCAAGGCACCCGAAAAAGTACTCGTTTATGCCGGAAATACTTATCACGAAAAGCGTGCTCGCGAAACATTCGACTCGATGACTGTCTCATTCCCGAAAAACGATTATGTCATTAACTGGGATATGACAGCCGGGTTACAACGAGGCCCCTATGATATGCTCTACGGAATAGCCTTTGTGGGAGACGACGGAACTATCGTAACCGACCGCAGCAAAATCAAGCTTTACCCTGAATGGGATAATCAGGAAAAGAAACTGCGCGGAGAAGAATACCAGTTTACCGAAGGAAAAGAGTCGCACAACGAGCATGTACGGAACTTCCTCGATTGCATCAAATCGCGGCAAAAGACCATTTGCCCACCTGAGATAGGCAGGGCCGCGGCTCTGCACGTTCATGCAGCCAATATTGCAGCCCGCTGCGGCGAATCGCTATTGATATGGGACGACCAACACAACCGCTTTACCAACAGCGAAGCGGCCAACCAACTCATTACGCCGGAATACCGGAAACCATGGCAATTCCCTCAAATTTAAACAACTGACAAAATGGTTACACGTAGAAATTTTATTGCAAATGCGGCTGCAACGACAGCTGCTTTGATGGCATTTCCGCAGCTTGCCAATAGTTTGCCCCGCAAAAGATTAAAAAACTTCGGCTATATCACCGGAATCATTGGCAAAGAACTCGAAGGCGATTGGAAGTCGGTTCTCAAAAAAACGGCCGAAATGGGATACACCGAAATCGAAACCGGGAAATATCTGGGCGATTCGGCAACCGCTTTTCTATCCTACTGCCGCGAAATCGGACTAAAACCTGTAGTTGGAGGAATTGGATTTACAACCGATAAGGATGAACTTCAAAAACAGATAGACGCATTGCTGCAACTGGAGATGAAATATGCGGTAAATTACTGGCCATGGACAACCGATAAGCCATTCAAGCTGGAGCAGTGCAAAAAAAGCGCTGAGATGCTCAATATCATTGGCGAACAATGCAAAAAAAACGGGCTGACCTTTTGCTGGCACAACCACGACAACGAATTCATCGCTATGGAAGAAGGGCTCCCCTTCGACTGGCTGATGGGGCATACCGACCCTCAACTGGTAAAATGCGAAATGGATATCTACTGGGTGGCCAAGGGTGGAGCCGATCCGCTTGCCACACTGAAACAATATCGCGGGCGAATACCGATTCTGCATGTCAAGGATATGGCTCCCGGCACTCAGCAAGACTTTGCTTGTCCGGGCGACGGAACCATCGACTTCGCATCGATTTTTGACGAAGCGTCAAAACAAGGCATTGAGCACTATTTCGTCGAACGCGACAATGTGCCCGACGGAATGGCTTGTCTCCAATCGGCAGCCCAATATCTCCAACAACTTACTTTTTAGCAACTGCACCATTCGAATGGAACGGACGATAATAAAGCGGAGAAAATAAAAGTATCCTTGTAAAACATTTTTGATAAAATATGCTGACGGGATATTTTCTAACAGGCTAAATGATAGCTTTGCAGGTGTACAAACCTCGCTGTCATGAAAAAAAATATGGTATTCCTTATCGGACTGTTGAGCCTCTTCGCTATTGCCCCGCGAAGTGTTGAAGCACAACCTTTTTGGCCCGAAATTACCCAAACTGCCAAGCCGTGGACACGCTGGTGGTGGCACGGCAGCGCCGTCAACGCCGCCGATTTAACTGCCAACCTCGAAGAATTGAAAAACAGTGGCTTCGGAGGAGTCGAAATCACACCCATTTACGATGTAAAGGGTTCCGAAAACCTGACCATCAGCTTTCAGTCTTCCGACTGGATGAAAGCCTTTCAGCATACATTGTCCGAGAGCAAAAGGCTCGGCTTAGGTGTCGATTTGGCCAATGCTTCGGGATGGCCATTCGGAGGCCCATGGATTCAGGAAGAGAACGCCTGCAAAAACGTGCAGTATAAAGTTTTCACGCTTCAAACCGGCGAACGGCTGACCGAAAAAATAACGTTCATCCAGCAGCCGCTGGTTCGCGCGGTCGGCCACAAAGTCGATATTGAGGCAATAAAATTCCCGGTGAGCAGCAACACGAATCTACAGGAACTGGCACTCGATCAGGTGCGGTTCGGGAAGCCGCTCCCGCTGCAAACCGTGATGGCCTACAGCGATAAAGGTGACAAAATCGATCTGACCCACAAAGTTTTGGACAACGGGACATTGGATTGGCAAGCGCCGGAAGGAAATTGGCAGCTCTATGCCATTTTTCAGGGATGGCACGGCAAAATGGTCGAACGCGCCGGAACCGGCGGCGAAGGCAACGTGATTGACCACTTCTCGGAAAAAGCTATCCGCGATTTCCTTCAAAAATACGACGTTCAGTCAAAAGATTTCGCCCTCGCGGGGCTTCGGGCTTTCTTTAACGATTCGTACGAAGTGGATGATGCGCAAGGGCAAGCCGACTGGACGCCCCTCTTCTTCGACGAATTTAAAACCCGACGCGGATACGACCTGAAAGCCTGGCTCCCGGCCCTTTTTGGAAACGATACGAAAGAGATAAACAACCGCGTGTTGTGCGACTACCGCGAAACCATTTCCGATCTGATACTCGAACGGTTTACCCGCGTATGGGGCGAATGGGCAAACGGCCATCAGGCCATCATCCGCAATCAGGCACATGGTTCACCGGCCAACATTCTCGATTTGTACCAAGCCAGCGATATTCCCGAAACCGAAGGCACCGATCCGATGCGTATCAAAATGGCCTCCTCTTCAGCACACATTTCGGGCAAACCGCTTATTGCCTGCGAAGCGACCACCTGGCTCGACGAGCACTTTACCTACGACTTAGCCGACGTGAAACAAAACCTCGACCGTTATCTGGCGCATGGTGTGAACCACATTGTCTATCACGGGACACCCTATTCTCCGCAATCGGCACAATGGCCCGGCTGGATGTTCTATGCTTCGGCCCATTTTGCCCCAACCAACACCTGGTGGAACGACCTGAAAGCGGTAAACGAATACACCGCCAACTGCCAGTCGTTTATGCAGCAATCAACGCCCGACAACGATTTTCTGCTCTATTGGCCCATTTACGACGCGTGGTCAGAACCGGGCCGCACACGGCTTCGTCACTTTGGCGAACATTCGGAATCGCTGACCAAAGCCCTAAGCGAATCGTTGCTGAACAAAGGTTATTTGTTCGATTATATCTCGGACAAACAGCTACAGCAATTGAGGGTACTGAAAGGAAAAATCAAATCGGAGGGAGCCACCTACAAAGCCATTTTGGTCCCATCGTGCCAATATATCCCGCTGTCGACAATGGCGGCTTTGATACAATTGGCCGAAAGCGGGGCCGTTGTCCTGTTTCAGGATAGTTTGCCCGACGATGTGCCGGGATTAGCCCGGCTTCAAGCTCGTCAGGATGAGTTTCAGCAACTGAAAAAATCCCTTCAGTTTGACCGTGACGATAATCTGCTGCTGGCAACAAAAGGCTCAGGGAAATTGCTTATTGGCCAACCCGAAGCACTGCTGGCCAAAGCAAATATCGAACCCGAGGCACTGATGGCACACGGGCTGTGGGTAAACCGGGTGTTGCGCAGCGACGGCACCTGTTATTTCATCAGCAACTGGAGCGATAAGAAAATCGACCAGTGGATAACCATTCAGTCGTCGGGCAAGGAGGCCGTTTGGTTCAACCCGATGAACCGTCAAACGGGGAAAGCCAAAACGGAAAAGATTGACAACAAAACATCGAAACTCTATCTTCAACTGGCGCCGGGCGAAACCTTGATATTGCAATGGTACGCGTCGAAAGTAAAAGTTCCCGTCTATCATTTCTGGCAAGAGGCTTCAGTTCCAAAAGTTTTGAACGGAGAATGGGAAATTGCCTTTACCAAAGGGGGGCCAACACTGCCGACTTCGTTGAAAACCGACCAACTGCAATCGTGGCCCGAAATATCGGACGAACTGAAACGATTCTCGGGTACGGCCTGTTACCGGTTGAATTTCGATAAGCCAACCGACGGGGCAGTGGCTTACCAACTCGATTTAGGCAAGGTATGGGTATCGGCGGCAGTTTATCTGAATGATGAAAAGCTCGCCACACTTATTGGCCCCAAATATCAATTGACGATCCATTCGGCACAACTGAAAGGGATCAATCGATTGGAAGTTCGCGTGACCAACCTGATGGCCAACCGGATTATTGATATGGAAAAACGGGGCGAAAACTACAAGTATTTCTACAATATCAATTTCGCGGCCAACCGGCGCGAAAACCTGGCCCCCGACGGCACGTTTACCGCCATCAACTGGAAACCTTTCGATTCGGGCATGTTGGGCCCGGTAACCCTGACACCGCTTCAACCTGTAAAACCGGAAACAAAATGAGCCGACCAATTATGGTGTTGCTTTTCGCCTTTTTCATCGCCGGATGCCAGGCGCAGCAAGCAGCAAAAATCGACCGCTATGCTCTGGTTACCCGCAACAATGTGTTGGTAGAGCAACCCGACACGCTGGCCTCGCTTTCGGTCGGAAATGGCAATTTTGCTTTCACCACCGACATTACCGGCTTGCAAACTTTTTACGCCGATTACGAGAAAGGGGTAACTTTGGGCACACAATCGAACTGGGGCTGGCATACCTTCCCGAATGACGCGGGTTACGATATCATGCAAAGCGTCTCCTACTCCGATTTCCGCGGGCGAAAAGTGCCCTACCTGAGCCAGGAGGCCAAAACCGGCAGCGATGCCAATGCCACCAACTACTTCCGCGAAAACCCGCAGCGACTGCAACTTGGCATTATCCGCCTTTTCATCACCACGAATAACGGAAATGAAGTTCAGTTGGCCGACATTCAATATCCCAAACATCAGCTCAATTTATGGGAAGGGCGCATCAGCAGCCAGTTCGCGGTCGAAGGCGAAACCGTAAACATTGAACTTTTCTGCCATCAGCAGCTCGATATGGTTTCGGCCCGGATCACTTCGTCGTTGGTATCAAACGGTCGGTTAAAGGTCGAATGGATTTTCCCTTATGCCGTACCCATCAATACCCATTCGGGCTACGAATTTGCTTCGCCCGGAAAACATTCGTCGAAACTTGAACTGGTTGGCGACAATTCTGCCATCATCAGCCGCACGTTAGACCGTGATCACTATCAGGTGAAAATCGATTGGCAAGGCGAGGCGAAACTGACCGAACACGCGAATCACCATTTTGTCCTCGCGCCCCAATCGGGCCGTTCGCTCGAATTTAGCTGCGGCTTTGCCCCCGAAGTAACCCGTGAAACTTTGCCCACCTTTGCCGAAACCGAAAAGAACAACCTCGACCATTGGAAAACATTCTGGGAAACGAGTGGCGTGGTCGATTTCTCCGATTGTACCGACCCCCGTGCCAAAGAATTGGAACGCCGGTTTGTGTTGTCGCAATACCTGACCAATATTCAGAGTTCGGGCAATATGCCCCCACAGGAAACCGGATTGGTTTACAACAGTTGGTACGGCAAAGCGCACCTCGAAATGCACTGGTGGCACTCGGCTCATTTTGCCCACTGGGGCCATCCCGAAATTATCGACAAACAATTGGAATGGTACTTCACCATTTATCAAAAGGCACTGGAAACGGCACAGATGCAAGGTTTCAAAGGCATCCGCTGGCCCAAAATGGTTGGCCCCGAAGGACAAAACAGCCCGTCGGGTGTGGGCAGTTACCTTATCTGGCAACAGCCACACTTCATTTACATGGCTGAACAGTTGTACCGCAACAACCCTTCGCCCGAAATTCTGAATAAATACAAAGATTTGGTTTTTGCTACCGCCGACTTTATGGCCGACTTTGCCGTGCCCGATTCAACCGGAAAGGTTTACAATCTGCTGCCCCCGCTCATCCCGGCGCAGGAACATTGGAAGCGGCAAACAACCCTTAACCCGCCATTCGAACTGGCCTATTGGCACTGGGGACTAACCATCGCTCAGGAATGGCGCCGCCGCCTGAAGATGCCACCCGACACGTTATGGGAAAAAGTCAGCGCCAATATGGCTGCCCCGGTTCAGGAGAATGGTTTGTATTTGGGCATTGCCAATGCTTCCGATTCGTACACCAATCCCGACAATATGACCGACCACCCGATGGTGACAGGCACGCTGGGCATACTTCCCGAATGGGAAAAAATCGACACCGAAACGATGCGCAACACGCTAAAAGTTGTCATGCAGAAATGGGACTGGCCCTCGACCTGGGGCTGGGATTACCCAATGGTAGCCATGTGTGCCACCCGTTTGTACGAACCCGAAATAGCGCTCGAAGCATTACTGAAGGATGTTCAAAAAAACACATACCTGCGCAACGGCCACAATTACCAAAGCGAACGGCTGCGCATCTATTTGCCGGGAAACGGCGGCTTGCTGAAAACCATTTCATTCATGTGTGCCGGATGGGAAGGCTGTATGGCTCCTAATCCCGGCTTCCCGAACAATGGCCAATGGAACGTGAAATGGGAAGGATTAACCAAAGCGTTCTAAACCGGCAACGGCTGCTACCATCGTTTAGCATATTTTGTCTCCTTTGCCACGCGATTCATTCGTGCGGTAGCGGAGGCCACCGGCCATCTGCTCGATTCATTGAATCGAAAGCAAGCGATGGCCGCACCGTCGGATGGTTATAGCACCTGAATTGCCCGGCACGCCATGCGACCCCGGCAGGGGTCGTACACAATTGGATTATCTTTTTTCTATAAACCTGTCAACCCTCCGGGTTGTGTAATCGCTTGGGCAAAAGCTGTGGGATAACTCCCAAACTTCGGCCAAACAAAAAGTGGAGCCGCGAACTTTGTACATGGCTTCCCCAAACAAAAAGTGGAGCCGTGAACTTTGTACATGGCTTCCCCAAACAAAAAGTGGAGCTATGCACATTTGTGCAAGGCTTCCCTGAATA